>JAZUSR010000174.1:0-5835 GCA_045606765.1 Treponema sp. | reverse complement strand
ATTGTTTTTGAACAAAATAACTTAGATGAAGCAATTGACTCATTAAATACACATTTTTCTCTTAAAGATAAAATTAATTGTCAAGATTCAGTAGAACTTGCTTCAGATGATTTAAATATAGACAATGTAAAAAAAGTCGCTATGGAAGATTCTCTAGAAAATTTAGATTCTGCAAAAGATGAAGAAGATTTTTTGGAAAGCGATAATAAAACTTTAAACAAATCATTAGATAACGAAAAAATAGTTGACAAAAAAGAAAAACCTCAAAAGCAAACCTTTATCGGTGCAAAGTTAATTACAATTATTTCGATTATTGTAATTTTTTCTATGGGATTGATTACATTTTTAGTTTCTTATTTTGTAACAAAAGACACTCGAATTAATGCCGAAATGAATAATTATACCATTAATTCAAGAACTTCATCTGATTGTGAATATAGAATTAATTCTTTAATTTCGAATGTAATGTTTTTTTGTGATCTTCTTAATTTTGATGAAAAAACATATGAAGAATCATTATTAGAAGCTTCTCAATTTTTTTTAAGAAATGAAAATGTTATTTCAATTTCTTTATTCAATTCAAAAATTAATTTTACAAATAAATCTCAGCTTGTAAAAAATAATGCAACAGAAAGTTTGATTGAACAATATATTCAGACTGAAAAATCATGTATTCAAAAATTAACTGACGGTCAAACAAAAATTTTAAATGCATCTCCTTTCTTTTCAAAACCTTTGATTGCAATTTTTGTTAAGACTCAAGTAAGTTTTAAAGACGAAATTGTTGTCATTCTTTATTCAATTGAATCATTATCTGAAAGTTTTTCAACTGGAAAAATTAATGAATCGATTTTTATAAATGATGAAGGAATTGTTTTGATTCATCCAGATAATCAAAAGATATTAGATGCAACTGATTTTTCTAATAATGTATTTATTAAAGAAATTTTGTCAAAAAATATAGATGGAATCCAAAAGAACTTTGTTGACTCAAATGGAATTGAATATTTTGCTGTTTCGAAAAAAATTACAAATGCAAATTGTAGAGTGGTTACCCAAATTAAAATTGATACAATTTTAGCAGCAATTAGGGATACTACTCGACGAAATATAGCCTTGACTATTGCAATTCTTTCGATGGCAGTTTTTGTAATTTGGCTTTTTTCAAAAACTTTGAGCAGACCACTTGCAAAACTTACAGATGTTATTAATGAAATTAACAGTGGAAATTTTAATACTCTATTGTTCAATAAATTAGATATAAAACGAAGGGACGAAATTGGAATTCTTAATCGAAGTGCAAAAAAAGAAAGGGACATTTTAAATTCTATAACAAGTTTAACTAACAAAGGTGTTACTAATGCCATTATTCAAAAGAATATTGATTTTGAACCTCATTTAAAAGATATAACAATATTCTTTAGTGATATTCGCGGGTTTACTTTAATTTCTGATGGATTTAATAAAGTTTATGGTGATAAGTCTGCCGCAGAAATTATTTCGTTTTTAAATGATTACATGAGTCGAATGGTAAATTGTATTACTATTACAGGTGGCGTTGTTGATAAATTTGAAGGTGATGCAATTATGGCATCGTGGGGTGTGTTGCGTGATGATAATTTAGATTACGAAATGCTTCCTGATTCAAATTCTCAAAAAAGGTTGCTAAAAAAAGAACATGAAAAAAATATTAGGCAAGACGCACTTAATTCAATTAAATCGACTTTAGCAATGCGATATGCTTTGATGGAATATAATAAAGCGGCTTTTGAATTTTCTCGTTTGCATGAAAATGATTTAGATGTAAAATATAAGCCTCAAATTAGAATTGGTGCTGGAATAAATTCTGGACGAGCTACAGTTGGATTTATGGGCTCAAAAGAAAAAATGGAATTTACATCAATTGGCGACGCTGTAAATCTTGCAAGTAGAACAGAAGGTTCAAATAAACCTTGTGGAACAGACATTTTGATTACTCAAAATACTTTGTATCTTTTGCGTGATTATGTTAGAGCTGATTTTAATAATTATCATATTTCTGATGAAAATAAAATTAATGAAATTATTGTTGAAAAAATTCCTGCTACATTTGAAGTAAAAGGAAAAGGTAAGCAAAGTTTTTATGCTGTAGTTAATATGCCTATGTTTGATATTGAGGAATTTTTTAAAACTACAGATCCTAATTTTGTAATTGATGAAGATTGTGCGAAAGCAGTTGGAAAGAATGGTCCAATGTCACTTTCGGAAGTAAGAGATTTGCTGGATATTCCAACTCCTGATTTTGAGGTTGTTGATTTAGATGAAGAAGAAAACAAAGTCAATATTGTGTAATATTCTTTTTGTACTTGTTTGTTTTTTAATTTGTGCATTAAGTTTAATTTACTTTTTTTTAGATTTAAATAAAACTTTGTCTCGAAATGAAAAAGAAATTGCGATAATTCAATTTAAAGAAAGAGTTGCTCAGAGGAAATTTTCTGACAGCGTGATTTGGGATCGTTTAAAACAAAAGTCTCCATTGTATAACGAAGATGTTGTTCGAACTGAGTCTGATGCCGAGGCTGTAATTTATTTTAATAACAATGCAGTTGTTGATTTGGGTTCAAGTACAATGATTCAAGTATTTAAAGAAAAAGATGGGGATTTAAAATTATCTGTCTCTAGTGGAAATGTTGAAATTAATACGAAAGAATCAAGTTCTGATTTTAAGATTGATTTGGGAAATGGAAAAGTTGTCAATGTAAATAAAGGAAGTTTGTTTGGATTAGATTCAACAAATGGGGATAATACTCTTGTTGTTCGTGAAGGAATAGTTAATATTGTTGACAATACAGGTGAAGAATCTGTTGTAATGAACGGAGAAACTTTAAAAATCGATAAATATGGAAATAATAAAAAACTTCCAATTACGATTGAAAATATTTCATCTAATCAAAGGATATTTCTTTTAGAAAAAGAAATTGCGAATGTCAATATAAAAATGAATGTGTCTAATTTAGATGATACAGAAATAGTTTGCGAAACTTCTGATTCTAATGGCTTTGAGTCAGTTCAAAGAAAAGAAATAATTGATAATTTTGATAGCTATTTAATTCCAGAGATAAGTGACGATGTTTATTATCGAATTTATCCAGACGGGGATTTAGAAAATTCTGTAGTTGGAAAAATTTCAGTTGAACGATTGTATAAACCAAAAATTATTTCTCCAAAAGAAAATGCTGTTTTTAAAAATATTGATATTACTCCATCGATATTTTTTGAGTGGGAAATAAATCAATTTAGTGACTATTGTCGATTAGAAATTTATGACCAAAATGATTTTAGAAATCCAATTTTTATAAAAGATGTTGAAGGTCATTCAATAACAGTTTCTTCTCTTAATGAAGGACAATATTTTTGTAAAGTTATTCCACATTATTCGATTAATCAGATTGGATTTGCTCCTGCATCTGATGTTTGTTACTTTTCGATTGAAAAAATTGAAAAAGTTTTAAATCCTGTATTAAAATATCCACTAAATGATTTAAAATTAGTATTAAAAAAAGATTCATCTTTGATTAATTTTATTTGGGAAAGTGATTATGATGATTGTCAATTTAAAATTGAAATTTCTGATGATGAAAATTTTAATAAAATAAAATATGAATCTATTGAAAATAGTCTAAGAAAAAAAATTACTGCATCGATTTTAGATTTTCCAAAGGGAAAATATTTTTGGAGAGTTGCACTGATCGATGGTAGTAAAAAAATATATTCACCTTCTGAAAGTTTTTTTGTTGATGAATACATTCCATTTGTTTCTAAAATTATTTATCCACCAAATAATTTTAAAGTCGAGGAGGGAATGGTTTCTAAAGTTCAATTTGCATGGAGTCTTCCTAATGAAATTTCTGAAGATAATACTAAAAGTATAATTGAAATTTCTAAGGAAGAAAATTTTAGTTCGATATTAAAAACTTATGAAACTAATAAATCTTCTTGTGCAGATGTTCAACTTTTAAAAGGGAATTATTATTGGCGTGTAAAATTGCTAGATAAAAATTCAAATGATGTTTTTACTAAAACCGAAGTTAATAATTTAATTGTTATGGATGAATTAAGTAAACCTCAAATAATTTTTCCTAAAAATAATTCAACTCAATTTTTAAGTTTTAATTCTAGTTTTAATATAAGTTGGAATAAAGTAGACGGCGCTGATTATTATAAATTACGAGTTTATGATTCTTCGACAGAAAAAATATTATTAAAATTAGATTCTGTTAAAGATAATTTTGTAGATATTCCGATTTCTAATGAATTAGTTAATGCAAATAAGGAAGGTAATATCCGTTGTACAGTTCAAGCTGTGGCAAAAGATAAAATTGATCAAATGTTTAGAATTAGTAAAATAGATGAGTCTAATTTTAAACTTCGTAAGCCTGTTGAAATTACATTACTTTCTCCGTTGAACGGTTCAAAGATAAAAGGCGTTGATGCATTTACTAAACCAACTTCTTTTGTTTGGGAAAAAGAGAATTTTTCTCAAAAAGTAAAATTTGAACTTTGTAGAATTTATTACAATGGAAATGAATCTATTATAAGAACTATTGATAATCCAAAGAAAAAAATTAATATAAAACAATTAAGTCCTGGAAATTATCGATGGTCTTGTTATACAGTTTCTGATAAAGGAACTGTGATTGGAATAAAAAAATATAATTATTTTACAGTTTTAAAACCTGAAAAACTTAAGAATATAATTCCTTTGTCACCAATAAATAATTTTGTTATTGATTCTGAATATTTGAAGAAAAATCGAAAGATTGTTTTTGAATGGGAAAAGGATTCTAATGCAACTGATTACGAATTTGTTTTATATCAAAAAGATAACGAAGGAGTTTTAAAAACTGTGTTGTCTAAAAAAACTTCTTCGTCAAAAGTTGTATATACTGATTTACAAAATTTGGATATTGGAAATTTTGAATGGCATGTAACATCATTTGTGCATTCTCGTGATGGAACTGAAATTCAAAAAAGTGATGTGAGTAAAAATAATTTTCAAATTTATTTTGAATTACCTCAAGAAGTAAAATTGCGTGAACCTGGAAGGATGTATGGTAATTAGAAATTGTTTCAACTTGATAAAACATTTTTTTAAAATTACTCTCCTTTTTGTAGTTTTTTTTAGCACTGGAACAATTTATTCAAATGAAATAAAAAATCCTCAAAGGCTTGAATGGGAAAAGGAAAATAATTCCTTAGAATATAAAGTTGAAATTGAAAATAAAAATGATAGTTCGATAAAGAAAATATTTGTAACAGAAAAAGAATTTGTTGAGTTTTTTCTTCCTTCTGGAATTTATAGATATAGAATAACATCTTTTGATTTTTTGGGAAGAAAAGCATTTGTTTCTGAATGGAAAGATTTTGTAATTTATAAGGCTGCTTTTCCGTCAGTAAAGTTAATCGAAAATAAATTCTTTGTAGATTTCAATAAAAATGAAAAAATAAAAATTCCTTTGGATTTAAAAAATGTCAATCCTAATTCTAAAATTTTCTTGGTAAATGAAAATTCAGATGAAAGGATTGAAGGAAAAATAAGTTTTGATTCTGTAAAAGTTAAAGAAGATGAATTGAACGAAAATATTTCACGTCACATGATGGCCGCGATCGCCGGTGTGCCGATGGTGTCGATCGATTTTGAAGAGCAGCGTCCTGAGGCTTTGGCAATAGTCCGTCACTGGCTGGAATTTTACCGTCAGCATCTTGATACTTTCCGCAGCGGAAAATGGCAAGGCAGATATTTCGGTGAAAATCTCTGTTATCTCAAAGTTTCATCTGAAGAAGAATGTATTGTAT
>JAZUSR010000173.1:0-6274 GCA_045606765.1 Treponema sp. | reverse complement strand
GCTTCGGGGCTACAAGTAGTCCCTTACGCTAGAGGGAAAAGCAAATTACCTTCGTGGTTACAAGTAGTCTACCTTATTAACACTATTTTTTTCACCTTTACATTTGGTGTTAAATGGTGTTAAAATATATGTAAGAGGTTTTATATGGCAGATATTAACGAATTAGAAAAAAAGATTTCAAATCTTCCAATAGGCTATGTAATAGAAAAAATCATAAACGAAAAAAAATATTACTATCAACAATGGAAAGAAAATGGAAAGACAAAAAACCGTTGTATCTCTGAAGAAGAAGCAAAGATCCTTAAACCTCAAATTGAAAAAAGAAAACAACTTCAAAAAGAATTAAAAGCATTAAAAAAGACAATGCCAACACTTGTGTCTAAAACAAAGGGCGAAGAAAACAAAAATCCTGAGTTTAAAATGGCAACTCTCTTTGGTGATTCCCTCTTAAAAGTGGCAAATACAGCATCTCAATTCGAACAAAGAGATTGTTTTTCTAAGATTCAGGATTTTTTAAAATCACCAGCGGCCGATAAAGTTTGCCTTGTTTTTGGACTTCGCAGAACAGGAAAAACAACTCTTTTAAAGCAACTTGTTCTTGCTATGAATGAAGAAGAACAAAAATCCTGCATATATATAAAAGCTTCTACAGAAAACACAATTGAAGAATTAAATGCTGATTTGAAGCTTGCAAATAAACTCAATTATAAATATGTCTTTATTGATGAAATTACTCTTATTGAAAAGTTCATTGATAATGCGGCTTTACTTTCTGATGTGTATGCAGTTCAAGGAATGAAAATTGTTTTGTCTGGCACAGATTCCCTTGGATTTTGGTTTGCACAAAATGAAGAACTTTACGACCGCGCCATTACCATTCACACGACATTTGTTCCATTCTGTGAGTATTCTCGACTTTTGAAAATTGATGATATTGATGAGTATATTCGTTATGGCGGAACTTTAAAGGCTGGAGAAACAAATTTTGAAGATGGCGACGTAAATTCCTTCGACGCGTCGTTTAGGACAGATGAATCTACCCGTCGATACATAGATACTGCAATTGCACAGAATATTCAACATTCTCTTAAATGCTACGATAGGGGAAATCATTTTAGAAATCTGATTGATTTATACAAAAAAGATGAACTTACAAATGCCATCAATAGAATTATCGAAGATATGAACCAGGCTTTTACGGTTGATGTTATTACAAGAGATTTTAAATCTAGCGATTTAGGTTCTGCAAAAGACCTTCTCCGTCGTGAAAAAGATAAAACTAAGCGAACTGATTTTCTTGATACTTTTGATGCAAGTGAAGTTACAAAAAAACTTATGGATATTCTAAAAATCCGCAACAAAGAAAGACAGACCATTGAAATTAAAGATGTTCATATTCAGGAAATTACGGAATATTTAAAGGCTTTGGATTTACTTCAAATCGTTTACACAGAAAATATTCCAATTAGCAATAAAAAACAGGAACGAATTATTTTTACTCAAAGTGGGATGCGTTTCTGTCAGGCTCAGGTGCTCGTATATTCTCTGATGCAGGATGAAGTTTTTGGTTCTTTGACTGGGGATTTACGTGATATTATTACAGAAAAAATCCTTGAAGATGTTCAGGGGCGAATGCTTGAAGATATAGTTTTTCTAGAAACAAAACGAGCCTATGGTGTAAGGAGAAATGTCTTTAAACTTAAGTTTGCTTCTGGAGAATTTGATATGGTCATTCAAGATAAAGCAAAAAAACAATGTGAGATTTTTGAAATCAAACACAGTAAAGAAATATCCCCTGCTCAGTATCGACATATTAATAATGAAGAGAAAATTTCACTTACAGAAGCACAATTTGGAAAAGTTGTAAGAAAATGTGTACTTTATCGTGGTGAATCAAAAGTGTTGGAAAATGGTGTTGAGTATAAGAATGTGGAAGAGTATTTGAAGGGGGTGTAAAAATAGCCCGATAGTTCGGCAATAAGTGTCAAAAAAAGGAGTTATCGCCGAAGTATCTAGTGTTTCCCGATTAATCTGGCACAATATCGAATTTTTATCTAGTAAATCTCCCCCCCCATTTATTTTCAGATATAATATTAAAATATAATAAGTTTTTTTGAATACAATAAAAAAAATACATTTTGATTACAGATTAAGTTCAAGTGCAATTTTACCGACATTTAAGAAAGGGATTATGCCCTAAAAAATTTAAATAGAGATAAAAATGGCAAGAACCGAAGACCAAATTAGAGACGAAGCAAAAAAGATTTTAAGATTTGATGAAGAAGAAAAGGCTGTAAAGCAAGGAACAGGACAAATAACTACCTTTAATCAACTAGGTTTTAAAGGTGTTATAGATAAACCTGATGGATGGTATTTACCAGATGATAAAAGTAAACCAGCAATTATTCTTGAAACAAAAGCAGAAAATACAGATTTATCTAAGAAAAAAGTAATAGATGAGCTTTTAAAAAATATTGATGTTGTATCCACAAAATATAAAGATACCATTGGTATTTTATATTGTGGTGAAAGTGTCAAAGTGTATAAAAATAAAAAAGAATTATCAGGAATATCTGAAATACTTGAAGATAAGAATTATTATTTAAAATTATGTTCTAACACTTCCATAGATAAACAAGCAATTTATACTTTAACAAAACGTATTAATGATACACTTCATACAAAATTCGGAATAAAAAATCTTTATCACAGAATGATTTTTACTGCATGTGCCTTAGTTGCAACGAAAGAAGGTGCTGTACTTGCAAAAGGTATGGATTATAATTTATTCCATCAATCAATTCTTAATCAGATAAATAAATCCTTAAAAGATAGTATTGTTCGAAATGGAAAATTAAAACTTCTTGGTGATATATATGCAAAAATAGAAATGAATTCTCCAGATAATCAGGAAGCTATCGATGATTTTATAGATTGGGTAAAAGAAATTTCTGATTATGTTACTTCTGATAACTGGAGAGGTGAAGATGTTATGGGCATCTTCTTTAATGAATTCAATAGATATAAAAAGAAATCAGAAAACGGACAAATATTTACCCCTGACCATATTACTTCTTTTATGTATCATCTAATTAATTGTAATAAAGATGATAAAGTATTGGATGCAACTTGTGGAAGTGGAGCATTTCTCGTAAAAGCAATGTGTAACATGATTGACGAAGCAGGAGGAGTTAACTCAAAAAAAGCCTTAATAATTAAACAAGAGCAATTATTTGGAATTGAATGGGATAAAGAAATTTATGCTCTTGCATGTGCAAATATGCTTATCCATAAAGATGGAAAAACAAATCTTGAGCAATTAGATACAAGAAGTCCAGAAGCATGTGATTGGATAAAAGAAAAAGGTATTACAAAAGTTCTTATGAATCCTCCATATGAAAGAAAATATGGATGTATGACTATCGTTCAGAATGTTTTAGATAGTGTACCAAAACATACACAATGCGCCTTTATACTTCCAGATAAAAAATTAGAAAAGGATGGTGCAGATAAAGAATATGGAAATAAAATATTAAAGAAACACTCTCTTAAAAAAATCATAAAACTTCCAGAAAATCTGTTTAATGCTGGAATAACTACGAGTATATATGTATTTGAAACTGGAATCCCTCAAAATGGAGAAGAAATATTTGCTTGCTATATAGAAGATGATGGCCTTGAAACTGTAAAGAACCAAGGAAGACAAGATATTAAAAATAGGTGGCCTTCAATTGAGTCATATTGGTTAAATGTTATTAAGAAACAATCTGGAGATGATACCATTCAATGGATTAATCCAAAGAAACATTTATCATATCAAATGCCTGAAAAACCTTTTGAAATATATGAGGAAGATTTCGTAAAAACCTTGCTTGATTATAAAATGTTTGAAAATCAGATAGATGTAAAAAAATTTAATAATGATTTACTACAACGAGTTCTTTATTCTGGAAAAATAGAGGAATCAAAAAACGAAACTATAATACATTTAGAAGGAAACTTTAATGACAAAAATTGATTCTAGTGCTTGGAAGGAATTTCGAATCGGAAGTTTATTTGAAATAAAAAGACCAAGTTCTCGTAGCCAAATCGATTATGACGATGGGGAAGTCCCTTTCGTTTCAACAAGTGATTTTAATAATGGAATCGTAAAATATTGCTCACCTAAATCAAATGAACTTCTTGATAAAGGTAATTGTATAACAGTTAGTCCTTTAGATGGCTCTGCCTTTTATCAAGAAAATGACTTCCTAGGCCGTGGCGGAGCGGGCTCCGCAATTATTCTTCTCTATAACAAGAATCTAAATCGTGAAAATGGGTTGTATATTTCTACTGTAATCAGAAAGAATTTAGTGAAGTATTCATATAATAATCAATTAACATCTTCTGTTATAGAAAATGAAAAATTGTTGTTACCGCAACTTGATAATAATCCAGATTGGAAATTTATGGAAAAGTATGTAATAAACTTACAATCAAGCATAGAGTCTCGCTTAAACATATTAAATAATATAAAAAATATATATAAAAAAAGACTTTCGACAGAAGAATGGGGAACCTTCCATTTATACGATTTATTTGAAATTGACTCAGGAACAAAATTGGACAAGGTTAAGATGGATACAAGTAGTGAAGAGATTAACTTTGTTGGAAGATCTAATGAAAATAATGGTATTACAGCAAGAGTTAAAAGAATAGATGGACTAACTCCATTTGGAGGTGGAAATTTAACATTAGCACTTGGAGGTGCTTATTTAGGATCTTGTTTCGTACAACCAGAACCTTTTTATACGAGTCAAAATGTTAATGTTTTGATTCCAAAAGTAGATATGAGTTTTTTTTCAAAACAGTTTATTGCAACAACTATTTTCGTCGAAAGTCAAAATAATTACCAAGCTTTTATAAAAGAATTGAATGCCCATGTAAAAACTGATTTCGTTATTAAATTACCTATTACACAGGATAAATCTCCAGATTTTAAATTAATGGAAACAATAATGAAAAATATTGAAAAAAAATGGTAGAAAAAATGATAGATAGAATAAAAAAATGGATTATCCAATTTTGGCGAGAAAGGAACATGAGTTTAATAATCAAAAAAATTCTTTGTTCGATATGGATTATTTTAAAAGTAATAATTTCTATGGTTGAAGGTATTTTTTGCAGTATTGCAGCTAATAGACTATATAATGTTGAAAAACATCAATGGAATTTTATTTCAAATTTAGATTTAATTATTCCTTGTTGCATTATAGCTATATTTTTAATTCTGATTTCGGCTCATGATGTAAAAAAAGTAAATCTTTCTTTAGAAGAGCGAAAAGAAAATAAATTATTTGATGCAAAGGTTAAATTAGGAGTATTTGATACATATGCAAATGAACTAAATGAAGCAATTAAAAATGGAGATAAAACAAAGTTTAAAACATTAAAAGAAATGGAGGAAGAGTTATGAAAATGATAATTGGTAATAAAGTTACTTCTAAAATTGAAAAGAATCCTTCAATTCAGAAAAAAGTTATACATATTTTAAATCAAATAAATTGCTATGAGAGTTTTAGTGATGCAGTAAATACAATGAAATTACACTTAATAAACTCTCCTCAATTTAATTATTATGTTGCAAGAATAAACTTTGATACTCGTTTATTACTAACTTATGACTTGAAAGAAAATGCTTGTTTTGTAGTGGATATTGTTCATCATAAAGACTTGAAAAAATCAGGGAAACATCCAGAGAACTAGGTCTCTGGCAGATAATCCAAAATGACTCGCCTTCTTCTCGTAGTTTTAGAAAGGGCAAGGTTGCATTTCTCGGGATTCCAAAGGGCAGAATCTTTTGGTGACAGTTGATTTAGAACTTGGTCTTAAACTCTTTTTTACAAAACACAATGCGAAAATCTTACCCTCTCACTCCCAAAACTTCACACAAATTTTACATCCCCTTTAATCAATTTTTACACTCTTCCTTTATCTTCTTGTTAGATTCTTTATGAAAGAAAAATCAACAAGGAGAAAAAAAATGAAAAAAACTTTTTTTGCGGTTTTAGCATTTTTAACTTTGCTAACTGGGTGTTTCAAATCAGAAAACACAAACACTGTTTCTACTGACGGTTCTACTTCTATGGAAAAAGTGATTGGTATTTTGGGTGAGGTTTTTACAGAAAATAACAAGGGTGTAAACTTTACTTATAATCCAACTGGTTCTGGAACTGGAATTTCTAGTGTTTTGGAAAATCGATGTGATATTGGGCTTTCTAGCAGAAACTTGAAA
>JAZUSR010000172.1:0-15385 GCA_045606765.1 Treponema sp. | reverse complement strand
TAATAATAAAAATTCATTATCAAATATATGGGAAGAAGTTATAAAAAAAATATATAATTATGGTTCAAAATTAAGAGGTCATACAAAAGTAATAGATTTAAAAAATGGAATTTTACTTATTGAAAGTGATCATCCTGGCTGGAATCAAATTTTACAAAATAATAAAGAATTTATTTTAAAGGGATTGAAATTTGCAATAAAAGATGTAGAAATAAAATCTCTTGCTTTTCGTGTAAAGGGAAGAGATTTTAATTTATATGAAAATTCAGAAGATATAGCAAAATCAGCAAAAGAGCAATTTAATAAAAAAATTGAAGAAGAAGAAAAAAGATTAGAAAAAATGGGATATAGTGAAGCACCAAAAGAAAAAGAAATTCATCCAGAAGTTAAAAAATTATTTGAAGGAATTTTAGATAGTTGACCAAAAATAATAAATAATGTTATATTTCATTACTAATTTATATTTAGTAAAAAATGGGGAATTTCCCTAAAAAATATAAGGAGTATATGCCATGAAAAGGACATATCAACCAAGTAAAGTAAAACGTAACAGAAAATTTGGATTCCGCGCTAGAATGGCTACTAAAGGTGGAAGAAAAATTCTTGCAAGACGTAGAGCTAAAGGTCGTAAAAAACTTTCTGTAGCTGATGAACATAACAAGTATTAATTCTAAGTAGAAAATACCATGAAAACAGACTTGTCAACAGTAGGAAAATTTCCACGAAAGGAAGTCATTAAAAACCCTATTGATTTTCATAATCTGTTTAAAAATGGAAGAAGGGTTAGCACTTCTGGTGCAAAATTGTTTTTTTTAGAAAACAATAAGCAAATAAACAGAATTGCTTTTCCTCTTCCACGCGGTTATGGTAATGCAGTAGAAAGAAATCTTTCAAAACGCTATAGCCGTGAAGCTTATCGATTAACAAAAACATTCCTGAACACCGGGTATGATTTACTTTTTCTTGTATATCCCGGAAATGATTCGTTCAGCACAAGGTGTGTTCAATTTCGTACATTATGTGAAAAGGCAGGATTAATAAAGCAATGAGAAATTTTTTAATAAAATTTTTCACTTTAATTATTCGAGCTTACCAAGTCTGTATTTCTCCTCTTCATAAACCGTGTTGTCGTTTTTATCCAACATGCTCAAATTACGCATTAGAGGCTTTAAAAAAACATGGAATAATAAAAGGTGGATGGTATTCATTTAAAAGAATTATTAGATGTAATCCATTTTTTAAAGGTGGATATGATCCAGTTCCAGAAAAAAGAAAATTAGAAAAAAATGAGGAAAAGAAATGAATAAAAATTCAATTTTAGCAGTCGTTCTCTCAGCATTAGTAATGTTTGGTTATATTTTTTATCAATCAAAATATGTTACACCTCAGATTGAACAAACTGCTACAGAACAAGTTAATAAAGAAAAAATAGAACAAGAGTCAAAGGAAGAATCTTTTTTAACTGAACAAACAATAGAAGATGAACAAGTTGAAGAAAAAGAAAGTGAATTTTTACTTGAAACAAATAAAATGAAAGTAAAATTTACAAATCGTGGTGGAGACATTACAAGCCTTGAATTAACAGAACATAAAGATTCAAAAACAAAAGAATTAATTCAAATGGCAAAAAATGTTACTCAAACAAATAGAGCATTTTCTTTAAGTTTGGGACCAAATAATAAGCAGCCAATTAATGATATTTTTATTGTAAAAGAATTCCCAGTAAATGAAAAAGGTGAGAAAAAAATTGCTTTTGCAAAAAAATATAAAGATTTTACATTGATTAAACAGTATACATTTTTAGATGATGAATATATGTTTAAATTTGATGTAATTATTGATGGAAATCCCAATTTTAAAGGAATTGGTATAAATGGAACTGATAATAAAAAAGTAGCTTATTCTTTGAGAACATCTCCTCAGATTGGTCCATATTATGACCCAAAAGAAGATCGATATGAAAATAGAACTTTTTTAGCACATAATGGCTCAAAAGCAAAAAAAGTTCTTTTAACAGATAATCAATATAAAAAATATGATAAAGATTTAGTTTGGGCAGGAATTACAGGAAAATACTTTTGTCAATTAGTAGTACCAGTAAAACCAGAATCTATAGTGGATGTATATTATTCAACCTCAAAAGCAAATTTACAAATGGCTGACGCTCAAAATATTATCGAAAGAATGGAAATTATTGATAATCGAATAGATGATGAATATTTTGTTTATGTTGGTCCAAGAAGTGAAAAAGAATTAAAAAAATATACTTCAGCATCGTTAAATAAATGGGATTTTGAGGGAAAAAAATTAAATGATGCAATGGGAACAAATGGATTTTTAGGTTGGCTTGAAGCTATTTTTAAATTTGTAATGGAATTAATTTATAAAATAATTCCTAACTGGGGAATTTCAATTATCATTATGACAATTATTCTTAAAATTGTTTTATTCCCTTTAACATTAAAATCTTCACTTGGAACACTTAAAATGCAGCAAATTCAGCCAAAAATGCAGGCAATCCAAGCAAAGTATAAAGATAATCCAGAAAAACTTCAGGCAGAAACAGCAAAGCTTTATCAAGAAGTAGGGTATAATCCATTGTCTGGATGTTTGCCAATGATTTTTCAAATGATGGCATTATTTGCAATGTATAATTTGTTTAACAATTATTTTGAATTCCGAGGAGCTGGATTTGTAAAAGGTTGGATAGAAGATCTTTCAATGGGAGATAGTATTTTAAGTTGGAAAAAGAATATTCCAATTATTTCTGGAATTACAGGAAATCATTTGAGACTTCTTCCAATTATTTATTTATTCTCACAGTTGTTCTATGGAAAAATTACACAAATGAATGCAGGTGGAGCAGCTGGACAAAATCCTGGAATGATGAAATTTATGACATATGGATTACCAATTATTTTTTCTTTTATGTTTTATAATGCACCATCAGGATTATTATTATTCTGGACAGTAAGTAATATTATTCAGATGGGACAGCAATTAATTATTAATAATGTTATGGCAAAAAAACGTGCTGAAACAGATGAAAATAAAGATGTATTAAAATTTCCAAAGAAAAAAGGAAAAAAATAGAAAAGAGGTAGAAAAATGGTTTACGAATACGAAGGTAAAACAGAAAAAGATGCTATTGAAAAAGCAGTAAATGAATTAGGACTTGAAAGAGATCAATTTGATGTCGAAATTTTAGAAACACAAAAAAATTCTTTATTCAAAAAAGGATTTGTTAAAATTAGAGTTCATATTGAAGATGGTAAAATAACAGAAAATAAAGTAAGTACAATAAATAAAAAATTTGCAAATCCTGTTCCTCAGGGTGAGTTTGAAGAAAAATTGATTGTATTTATTAAAGAAGTAATTGAAAAAATGGGTTATGATGTAAAAGTTGATGTAATGTTCCGTGAAGAAAAGAAAATTGGAATTAAACTTGAATCATCTAAATCTTCAATTTTGATTGGTCGTAAAGGAAAAAATCTTGACGCATTGCAACTTTTAATGAATGTATATGCAGGAAAATTGGGACACGAAGATATAAGAGTTGTATTAGATACAGAAAATTATAGAATTCGTCGTGAAGAAACAATCGTAAGATTGGCATATACAACAGCAGATAAAGTTCGTTCAAGCAAAAATTCAATTTTACTTGAACCAATGAATCCATTTGAAAGAAGATTGATTCATACAACTTTAAATGATATCCCAGATATTGAAACTAAAAGCGAAGGAGATGGTTTATATAAACAGGTAAGAGTATTTTATAAAGGATTATGCTAATGAAACTGTTTAAAAACCAAAAGAAGTTATTCGCTTCGGGATTAGTACTTTTTGTACTTAGTATTTCGAATTTTTTTGCTTCGACATCTACAAGTAAGATAGAAGAAGCAAAAAAAAGTGGGCGAATTTTTAGAAGACTTGAAGGCAAAGAATTGGATTTACAACTTTTGCCAGATTCAGAGTTTTCTAAAGAATTAAAGGATCATGTTTTTAACAATTATTCAGAAAATGTGGCATTTGCAGCAGAAGTTTTATACTATGTTAAAAAATCTGAACTTGTTGAAAAAAGTTCCAAAGAAGACAAAACAAAAGTTGATACAAGTGTTAAATCTGTATCAAAAATAATGCGATCAATTTCCAAAATGGCTGGAATGAAATATTATTCAAATTCCAGAAAAAAATGGGAAACTTTGTATTTACAATCTTATAGAATTGAAAATCAAAATTCTAAAAAGAAAGTACCAGATTTAATTGATGGAAGTGCAAATGATTTAACAATTTATGCATTTCAAGAAGAACATTCATTTGGTGAAGGAATTTATCAGTTAGATTATAAAGAAAATTCAAAAGAAGTTTTGATGAATATGCAAAATCTTTCAATTTTGTCATATGGGTTTATAAAGGCTGTAAAACCGAATAAATGTAAAATATCAGTGAATGTGGTTGATGATGGAGATGGATACTTTGTATATATTGGTATGTGTGCCGATACGATAAAACTTTCTGTCTTAGAAAAAAAGATGAATAAATCTTTTCAATCAAGATTGGATGCAATTTATAAGTGGATTACATTACAGTTTTAATTTTGGAGAATAAAACATGAAAAAAATAGTTAGTTTATTAATTTTAACAACAAGCTTATTAACAATTTGTTGTGCACAAGCAAAGGGGAAAAATATGAAAGCACTTGAAGGAAAAGAAGGATTATTTGCACAGATTTCAACATCTAAAGGTGATATTTTAGTTGAATTATTTTATAAAGATACACCACTTACAGTTACTAACTTCGTTGGACTTGCAGAAGGAACTTTAGATGCAACAAAAGGAAAAAAATTTTATGATGGATTAAAATTTCATCGAGTAATTAAAGATTTTATGATTCAAGGTGGTGATCCAGAAGGAACAGGACGCGGTGGTCCAGGATATAAATTTGGAGATGAACCTGTAAAAAAATATGTATTTGATAAACCAGGAAAATTGGCAATGGCAAATGCTGGACCTGGAACTAACGGAAGTCAGTTTTTTATTACACATGTTCCTACAGATTGGTTAAATTACAAACATACAATTTTTGGTGAAGTAGTAGAAGGTCAAAATGTTGTTGATTCTGTTGCTCAAGGTGATGAAATTAAATCAATTACAATTATTAGAAAAGGTGCAGATGCAGAAAAATTTACAGCTACACAAAAAGATTTTGATGCACTAGTTCCAGTAGCTAAAAAAGCAAAAGAAAAATTTAATGAAGATATAATTGCAGCTGTAATTGAAGGATGTACAAAAACAGATAATGGAATTTATTACCAGATTTTAAAAGAAGGTTCTGGAAGTGTAAAAGGAAAGGGAAAAAGCGCAACAGTTGAATATCGTGGATACAAAATCGATGGTACAATTTTTGATGCTTCTAAAGAGTTCCATCCACAAGGGCATGAGCCACTTTCATTTATTGTTGGTGCTGGACAAATGATTGCAGGGTTCGATCAAATGGTTTCAGAAATGAAAATTGGTGAAACAAGAAAGATGGTAATTCCACCAGAATTAGCTTATGGTGCTAGAGGAATTCCAGAAGTAGGAATATCAGGTGGAGATTATATTTGTTTTGATGTTAAACTTGTAAAATAAGTTGAAAAAGTAAAAAAAAATCCGTTGATTATGTTTTTCTAATTGCAAGAATTTTATCATAGTGATAAGATGAAATAAATTAAATCAACGGAGATTTTAATGCTTAAAGGTCGTCATGTAATCGAACCAGAAAACTTATCAATTCAGGAAATTGACGAAATTTGTAAATTAGCAGAACAAATTATTGTCGATCCAAATTCTTTTCAAGATGTGTGCCGCGGAAAAATTCTAGCGGCACTTTTTTTTGAGCCAAGTACTAGAACACGACTTTCTTTTGAAGCTGCAATGCTTAGATTGGGAGGAAATGTAGAAGGATTTGCAGATGCGACTTCTTCATCAACTTCTAAAGGAGAAAGCTTGGCAGATACAATTCGAGTTGTATCTTCATATGCAGATGTTATTGCAATGCGAAATCCAAAAGAGGGAGCTGCACTTTTAGCATCAAAATTTTCAGCTTGTCCAATAATTAATGCAGGTGATGGAGGACATTTCCATCCAACACAAACATTAACAGATCTTTTGACAATTCGTTCATTGCATGGAAGCTATGAAAATCAAGTAGTAGGATTCTGTGGAGATTTAAAATTTGGGCGAACAGTTCATAGTTTAACACAAGCGATGTGTCGGTATCCAAAAAATAAATTCATTTTCATTAGTCCAAATGAATTAAAAATTCCTGATTATATGAAGGAAAATATTTTAAAACCTCATAATGTAGAATATGTAGAAGCCGAAAGACTCGAAGATGTAATCGGAGAACTTGATGTACTTTATATGACTCGTGTTCAAAAAGAAAGATTTTTTAATGAACAAGATTACATTCGCCTTAAAGATAGTTATATTTTAGATAAAGAAAAGATGAAGTTAGCAAAAAAAGATATGATTGTTTTACATCCACTTCCTCGAGTAAATGAAATTCAACCAGATGTAGATGATGATCCAAGAGCAGCATATTTTAAGCAAGTAAAATATGGGATGTATGCTCGTATGGCATTAATTGCAAAAGTAACAGGTTCACTTTGATAAAGGGAAGATTTTAAAAGATGAACAAAATAGTTACTAGCAAAAATAAGGGGGAATAAAATGTTAAACGTAGATACAATAAAAAATGGATTAGTTATTGATCATATTTGTGCAGGTTATGGACCAAAGATTTTTAGATGGCTTGGATTAGAAAATACAAATTTTCCTTCTGCACTTGTGATGAATGTAAGTTCAAAAACAATGGGAAAAAAAGATATAATAAAAGTCGATGGATTAATTAATATTGATTATTCAGTTTTAGGCTTTATTGATCCAAATATTACGGTAAATGTAATTAAAGATGAAAAAACAGTTAAAAAAATTAAAATGGAATTACCAACAAGTGTTGAAAAAATTATTAAATGTAAAAATCCTCGTTGTATCACAACTACAGAACATTATGTTCCACAAGTTTTTAAACTTGTAGATAAAGAAAAAGCATTATATTGTTGTGAATATTGTGATGCAATTTATAAAGCTGGACCTCAAAGAGAAACAGTTGATTTATTTGAATAAAATTTTTTGAATAATTCATCAGAATTAAAATCTAAATAAGATAAAATGAGGCAAAAATGTTAGTAATTTATAATGCAAAATTAATTGATAAAGAAATAAATTCTACAGGATATATAGTTTGTAAAAATCAAAAGATTATTGAAGTTGGATTTAATAATGGTCAAAAGCCAGAAAAATTTTCAACAGAAATAGCAAAAACAAATTTTTTGCAGGCTGAATATTTTGATGCAAAAGGACTAACATTAATGCCGGCATTTATTGATATGCATGCACATTTTAGATATCCGGGACAACCTCAAAAGGAAGATTTAGATTCTGGACTTAAAGCAGCAAAAAATGGCGGCTTTGGAACATTGGTTTTAATGCCAAATACAAATCCAGTTATTTCATCTTATGAACAAGCTATGGCTGTAATTAATGAAGCTAAAGCAAAAAAAATGTCAAATATTTTTCAGACAGTAAGTATTACAAAAAATTTTGAAGGAAAAGAAACTTCACATTTAGATGAATTAAATAAAAATGAAATTCCTGTAATAACAGAAGATGGGCATGATGTATTAAATGCAAATATAATGCTTGAAGGAATGAAAAAAGCCACGGAAAAAGGAATAATTGTAAGTTGTCATTCAGAAGATCCAACATTAGCTAATGAAGCTCGAGAATATCGTCAAAAAGCTCTTTCGATTATGAAAGAGTATAAAATTCCTGCCTGGGGAATTATTCCAGAAAATTTGAATGTTCCACAAGAAAAATATGATGAGATTGCAATGAATTTTGCAAAAGCAAATGATTTACTTCGAGTTGCAGAAGATGTTTGTACATATCGAAATATTGAATTAGCAAATCTTGCAAATTGTTCAGTGCATATTGCTCATGTTAGTACAAAAGGTGCAATTGATTGTGTCCGTATGGCAAAAAAGAAAGGATATAAATGTACTTGCGAAATTACACCACACCACCTTGCTCTTACAGGAACAAAAGTTCCAGAAATTTTTGCTTTAGTAAATCCACCTCTTCGTTCAGAAGAAGATAGAAAAGCATTGATTGAAGCATTAAAAGATGGAACAGCGGACACAATCGCTACAGACCATGCTCCACATACATCTGATGATAAAACCTGCGGCGCCCCAGGATTTACTGGAAGCGAAACGGCATTTGCCGTTTGTAATACTGTTTTAGTAAAGGAAGAAGGTTTTTCATTAAATGATTTATCACGATTAATGTCCTGGGGCGCCGCAAAGGTGTTGGGTTTACAAAAAGGGCTTCTTAAAACTGAATATGATGCTGACTTTGTATTAGTTGATCCGGAAGAGAAATGGGTTGTAAAAGCTCAGGAATTTTATAGCAAAGGAAAAGCAAGTCCATTTGAAGGAAAAACTTTGGTAGGAAAAGTAAAAAAATTATTTGTCGGTGGAAAAGAGATTTAAGGTATTTTAAAATAAAAAAATAATTGTTAGAAATTTTGTAATTTGATATAAACAAAAAAAGGCTCTCAAAAGAGCCTAGGTGGACTACGGCACATCCATCATCCGCATACCGTTGCTTCGTTCCCAATCTGGCGGAGTTTTGCAGCGACGAATTGCATAGAACCTAGACTCATTCAAGAGCCCTTACATATTTAATATAACAAAAAAACATTTCAAAAGCAAGTATAAAAAAATCCTACCATGCAGATAATCATGGTAGGGAGATACTATAAAAAAGTGAATTTAATTACGTGTTTTTTTGCTTTAATAATTTATTTTGAAAAAATTAGTATTCGTAAGTAAAATCGCTCATTCCTATTAATTCATTAACTGTTGTTCCGAATTTTTTTGCAACATTATATGTAGTAATTTTTATTACATTTCCATTTGAATCATTTTTATAAAGTTGTCGCAAATAGACTTGATTGGTTGAATTATAAGTTGAAATTTCTATTAAACAATTTTTATCGTCGTAATGATAGACTTGTTTTTGAATAGAGTTTGATTCATTTTCATCAAAGTAAGTAATAATTTCTTGAATTTTATTTACAGAATTGTATTTAAATTTTTTAATTGATTCTAAATGACCATTTGAAAAATAAGAATATTTTTCAGAGCATTTTCCATTTTCGTCATATTTATAAGTGTTTTTCCAAGTTAATGCGCCACTGCCATTGTAAAAAGATTCTTCACAAATATTTTTTCCATCATATTTATAAATTGATTTTCCTATAAGAATATTTTTATCGTTATATTCACATTCTTCAGTTAATAAATTATTTTTGAAAATATATGAGACTTTCCATAAAATTTTACCTTCAGCATCTGCACATGTTTGAGTTATTAAATTTCCTTGAGCATCATATTCGTATGAAATTTTGTCAATTTGTTTTCCATCAAGTGTAATTTCTGAATTTTCAATTTCCAAATTATTTTCATTAAAGGTGTGAATAAATTTTGCACTTGGTGTTCTAAAATATTCTCCAAATTTCGATGTAATTGTATAATCAGTTTTTATATAATTTTTAACATTTCCATTTGGTTTTATAAAAGCTGAATTATCAAAAGCGAATGTGTTTAATCCTAAAATTGAGATTAAAGCAAAAGATAAAATTTTTTTCATTTGTTCCTCCTAAAAAGTATAAATAATTATATCATATAAATATAAAAATGCATTAATTTTAAAATAATTTTTGTTTTAGTTGAAATTATTAATAAATCGTGTACTATGTAAAGGTGTAAAGTTATTTAAAATTTGAATAGATAAGGAAAAATATGTGTGAAAAAATTATTACAATAAAAAATTGTAGAATTGAAGATTCTAAAAGTATAAAAATTGAAAAAATTGATTGGACTTTTGAAAAAGGACAAGCATGGCTTATAATTGGTCCAAATGGTGGTGGAAAGGCAGATTTTCTTAATGCAATTTCTGGAAAGTTAAAAATTATTCCTAATGATTCAACAAAAGATTCAATATTTTCAAATAAATATGAGAATTCTGTAGAAATTGTTTCTTTAGAGAGAGCTGCATCTTTAATTGAAGAAGAGCGACTTAATGATGAAAGTGAATATATAGAAGGTGGTGTTGATATTGGAAGAACAGGTCGCGTTTTTTTGGCAGAAGCAATTTTTGGAAGTAAAATTAAAAAGAATGCACCGCTTCCTGAGGAAGCAAAAAACTTAGAGACTTTTCCGCAAGTTAAATTGTGTGGTATAGAAAAAATTTTGGATCGTGGTCTAAAATATATGTCTACTGGTGAAATTCGTAGAACTTTGCTTTGTCGTGCATTAATTAGTGGAAAAAAATTATTAATTTTAAGTGATCCATTTGCAGGTCTTGATGTAGAAAGTAGAAAAATTCTACTTGAGTTTTTTGATACAATAACAAAGAAGCAACTTAATAAAAATGATTCTTTAGGTTTTCCTCATATTATTCTTGGTATGGAACGATATAATGAAATTCCTGATGCAATTAGCCATGTTCTTGAATTTTTTGATGGAAATATTTCTTTTTCGGGTTTAAAAAGTGAATATGAAAAAATTTATAATGAACGAAATTTAGAAAAAGAAAAATCAAGAAAAAGCAATCGAGAAAAATTTGAATCAACTTTAAATACAATTCAATCTGAAACTTTTTTTCTTCAAACTCAAAAAGAAAAAAATTGTGAAATCCTTATTGAAATGAATAATGTAAATGTTGGTTGGGGTGATAATCAAGTTTTGGTAGATTTAAATTGGAAATTGAAAGCAGGTGAACATTGGTTAATTCGTGGCCCAAATGGTTCAGGAAAAACGACTTTTTTAGAATTGATTACTGGCGATAATATGCAAGTATTTTCTAATGACATCAAAATATTTGGTGCAAGACGAGGTTCTGGAGAAACAATTTGGGATATAAAACGTCGTCTTGGAATTGTTTCTTATCGTTTACATGTAGAATATAGAATGGTAGGTTCAACGACTTTAGAAAATGTAATTATTTCTGGTTTTAGAGATTCTATTGGGTTGTATGAGGCTGCTACTGATGTTGAAAAATCAACAGCAAAAAAATGGTTAGAGTTAGGAGGTTTTTCTGGTCGAGAAAAAGAGACATTCAATTCCATTAGTTATGGTGAACAAAGAGCTATTTTAATTTTACGTGCTGCTGTAAAATGTCCACCTCTTTTGATTTTAGATGAACCATGTCATGGGTTAGATGAAAATTATAGGCAAAAGATTTTAGATTTATTAGAAATTGTAGCTCAAAGTGGAACAACAACTATGCTTCATGTAACTCATGACCCAACTGAAGTATTGGATTGTGAAAAGAATATTCTTGAATTTCATCCAAAAAGTACTCCAATGTATCAAATAATATGCCGATAATAGAGAAAATATAAAATTTGGAGAAAGAGATGAAAAAAATTACGATGAAAATTATTTGCGGATTTATTGTTTTAATGTGTTGTTTCAATTTAAGTTCGCAAAGTAAAAAATATCCAAAAGTTACAGAAAAGACAAAAACCGAAGATGGGATGATGTACCCTTCTTATTCGCACCCTTATAAATGGAATGAAAATATTTCGGGAGAACCTGTTTTATTTGATGAGGTATGGGGATATGTAATGCTTTCTCGTTTGAAAGATTATAATGATTCAGCTCCATTAACAGATGTAGGTTTATTTGCTGCAGAAATAAATTCATATGGTGAGTTAGTGAATGTTCCAAAAAGGTCTGCTGTTGGTAAAAATTTTAAAGGTAGAGTTCATCTTGTAACAATTTGTGAAAGTACTTCTTTATCACATTTTGCAATCGATCCAAAATATGGACATACTGATAAAATTATAGATGGTTTACTTTCAGCAATGGATGAATTTGATGGTTTACAAGTGGACTGGGAATTAATTCCAAAAAGAGATGCTGACAATTTTATTGATTTTTTAAAAAAATTGAAAAAAGGTTTAGGAAAAAAACCTTTGACAGTTTGTGTTCCTGCGAGAATAAAAACTTTAAAAAATGATGTTTATGATTATAAACGAATTGGTAAGATTGCAGATAGAATTATGATTATGGCCTATGATGAACACTGGACAAGAGGCCCTGCTGGTTCAATTGCATCAATAAAATGGTGTGAAAAAATTGCTGATTATGCTAAAACTGTTTGGCCAACAAGTAAATATATTTTTGGTTTACCTTTTTACGGAAGAACATGGGGAAGCGAACCAGTAACTAAAGCATATGCTTTTAATGGGATGAATAGGCTTGCTCATGAAAAAGATGTTGTAAAAATTGAACGAGAAGATGGAGTTCCTCATTATACCTATAAGACAGAGGTAACTGTAAAAGGTTGGTATGAAGATGCTTATTCAAATGTTGTAAGAAGTCGAATGTATCAAGAAAAAGGTTATGATTGTATTGCTTTTTGGCGAATGGGCCAAGAAGATGAAGCTGTTTGGGATTGGATTGGTAATACAAAAACAGGGTTAAAACCTTATACTCAAGATTAAAGTGAAATTAATAGTATAGTTTAGAAAAGAATGTACCTCAAATTTTTTTGAGGTACATTTTAAAAAATGATTAATATCATATGAATTAGTTTGATTTAATTACTTTTATAATAAGATTTCCATTGCAAAATTAAAAATTACATAAAAAGGTCGATTAAAGCACCAAATGCCGCCTATATTTTCTACATCGTTTTTTGTAATAGAATAGTATTCTTTTCCATCAAGAAGCCAGGTGATTTTATTTTCTTCCCAGCAAACTTCAAAAATATGAAATTCATCGTTAAATGTTTCATTTGCGAGAGAAGTTGAATTTGGTTGTAAAAAAAAAGTATTTTTTGTAGAATTATTGTAATATTTTTTTTGAGGTTTGGGTATGATTTTTTCACCGGTAGAAATTCAAGAAACTGTTAATATGTTTATGCGTCATAAATTGGATATTCGTTGTATAACAATGGGTATTTCACTTTTGGATTGTGCAGATTCTGATGCAAATAAGGCTTGTGAAAAGATTTATAATAAAATAATGAAAAAAGCTGGCAACTTGGTAAAAGTTGGGCAAGATATTGAAAAAGAATTTGGAGTTCCAATTATTAATAAACGCATTTCGGTAACTCCAATTGCTCTTGTTGCTGGCGCTAGTAATGCAAAAAATTACGTTCCATATATTAAAACTTTGGACAGATGTGCAAAAGAACTTGGGGTAAACTTTATTGGTGGTTTTAGTGCTCTTGTTCAAAAAGGAATTACTCCTGCAGATAGAATTTTAATTGATTCAATTCCAGAAGCTTTGGCAAGTACAGAATGTGTTTGTTCAAGTGTAAATGTTGGTTCAACAAAAAGCGGAATCAATATGGATGCTGTAAAATTGATGGGAGAAACAATTCGTAAAACTGCCGAAGCAACTGCCGACCGCGACAGTATTGGATGTTCAAAATTAGTTGTTTTTTGTAACGCGCCGGAAGATAATCCTTTTATGGCTGGTGCTTTTCATGGGCCAGGTGAAGACGATTGTGTAATTAATGTTGGAGTTTCTGGTCCTGGTGTAATTTTGGCTGCGGCTAGAGAATATAAAGGTAAACCAATTAATGAACTTGCTGACGGAATTAAAAAAATGGCGTTCAAAATTACAAGAATGGGTCAGCTTGTTGGTAGCGAAGCGGCTCAACGCCTTGGTGTTGGATTTGGTATTTTGGATTTAAGTTTGGCTCCAACTCCAGCTGTTGGCGATTCTGTTGCTCGTATTTTGGAAGAAATTGGGCTTGAAGGTTGTGGTGCTCCTGGAACAACTGCCGCTTTGGCAATGCTTACAGACATGGTAAAAAAAGGTGGCGTTATGGCGTCTACAAATGTTGGTGGATTGTCTGGAGCCTTTATTCCTGTTAGTGAAGATGAAGGAATGATTGAAGCTGTTAGAAAAGGTTCAATCACTTTGGAAAAACTTGAAGCAATGACAACTGTTTGTTCTGTTGGTCTTGATATGATTGCTGTTCCTGGGGACACAAGTGCCACAACTTTGAGCGGAATTATGGCAGACGAATTTGCAATTGGTATGGTAAATAACAAAACTACAGCAGTTCGCTTGATTCCTGTAATTGGCAAAAAAGAAGGCGAATGGGCTGAATTTGGCGGATTGCTTGGTGGCGCTCCAATTATGCCTGTGAATCGCTTTAGCTGTGCAGAATTTATTAATCGTGGTGGAAGAATCCCAGCTCCAATCCACAGTTTTAGAAACTAGTATAAAAGAAGTTTTTCCTTTATTATTAAGAAAAGAATAAATGTTTACGTTGTAAACTTTCTTATAAAAAACTGTTTCTCTTAAATTAATGAAACAGATAAAAAGTCAATTCGGAATTTGGAATACGGAATTTAAAATTTTTTATTGACTTTATATTGGGGTTGTATATGAATGCACAAACAATTGCGCATATCATTGCATTTGTTCTTTATTTAGGTCTAATGATTTATGTTGGATTAAAAAGTGCAAAAGGTAATGATACTGCTTCTGACTTTTTTCTCGGAGGAAGAAAAGTTGGACCTTGGATCACAGCATTAAGTGCTGAAGCATCTGATTCGTCAGCATGGCTTTTAATGGGACTTCCAGGATTATGTTATCTTGGAGGATTTAAAGAAACTTTTTGGACAGCATTAGGACTTATTGTTGGTACTTATTTGGCTTGGTTGATTATTGCAAAGCCATTAAGAAAATGTTCAATTGTATTTAAAGATTCAATTACAATTCCTGAATTTTTAAAAAATAGATTTAACGATAAATCGAATGTTCTTTTAATTGTTTCAGTTATTTTTATTGTTGTGTTTTTTACAATTTACACAGCTTCTGGATTCGTTGCATGTGCTAAACTTTTCCGATCTGTATTCGGCTTAAACTGGAATGTTGGACTTTTAATTGGTTTTGTAATCATTCTTTCTTACACAATTATGGGTGGATACAAAGCAGTTTGTACAACAGACTTTATTCAAGGTGCATTAATTTTTATAGCATTTGTTATTTCTGCAATTATTATTGTAGTTTCACTTGGTGGTGTTGGAAACGCAGTGGACCAAGTAAATAACTTTACACAAAAAGCTTTAAGTGGAGAATTTGGAAATTCAATTAAAGACTCCTTTACAGCAAACAAATCATTTTCTGTAATGTCTGCAGTTAGTGCTTTTGCTTGGTGTTTAGGATACTTTGGAATGCCACACATTATTGTTCGCTTTATGGGATGTCGTTCAAACAAAGAAATTACAACAGCTCGTCGTGTT
>JAZUSR010000171.1:0-5450 GCA_045606765.1 Treponema sp. | reverse complement strand
AGCAAAAAATTAAAAAATAATTACTGGAGGGGAATAAAAATTGGATAATTTAAATAGTATTAGTCATAAGTTAACTCGTCGTAAAAATTATGTTTCAATTTTATTATGTTCTTTTTCTTTTCTAATTTTTATTATTTTTATTACCAAATTATTTTCTCTTCAGATTATTGAAGGAAGCCAATATAAACTACAGTCCAAAAATATTTCTAGCCGAGTTACAATTATTCCTGCCCAACGAGGAGAAATCTACGATAGAAATAATCTAAATGCAATGGTTGTAAATTCTGATTCATTTGCAGTTGAACTTACACCAGGTGAAATCCCTCATGGTTACTTTGATACAGTTGCATCAAAATTAGCAAAAATTTTAGGTATTTCAAAAGACGAAATCGATAAAAAAGTTCCACCTGAAGTAAGAAAAACTTATATCGCATATACTGTAAAAACAAATGTAAACTTTTCAGTAATTTCAAATATTGCAGAACAAATTACAGAATTACCTGGAGTCTCTTGGGTTAGTCGCCCAATGAGAAACTATATTGAAACAGGAAGTTTTTCGCATATACTTGGATATGTTGGAAAAATTACAGATGATGAATTAAACCTTATGTATAACAAAGGTGGGTATTCTCGCCGAAGTATTATCGGAAAAACTGGAATTGAAAAGCAATATGATTCAATTCTACAAGGAACTGACGGATATGAAGAAAGAACCGTTGATGTAAAGGGTAGAGTTCTTTCTGAAACTCCTACAATTGTTCCGCCACAAATGGGAAAAAAGCTAGTACTTACTATTGACTCTAAAATTCAAACTGTTGCAGAAAAAGCCCTTGGAGAAAGAATAGGTTCTGTTGTAGTACTAAAACCATCTACCGGTGAAGTCTTGGCAATGGTTTCATATCCATACTTTGATTCAAATGTATTTAACTCTGAAAATGTCTCCGATGAATACTTAAAACTGACTCAAAATGAACATAATCCATTACTAAATCGTGTTGTAAATGCAGCATATCCTCCTGCAAGTACTTTTAAAATTATTATGAGTACTGCTATTCTCAATGAAAATGCTTTTCCTGAATATGAAAGAGTTGATTGCAAAGGCGAAATTGATTATGGTGGGCGCAAATTCAAATGTTGGATTTTAAAACCAGGTCATGGAAAACTTGATTTAATGCACGCAGTTGGTCATTCATGTGACATTTATTTTTGGCAAGTTGGGCGAGATGAATTAGGTATTCAAAAAATTGGTGAATATGCTAAATTATTTGGTTTTGGTCAAAGTACACAAATTGATTTGCCAAGTCATTCAAAAGGATTTATTCCAACACCTGAATGGAAAGAGCGAAAATACCATGACAGATGGGTAGATGGTGATACTATGGCTGTTTCAATTGGACAAGGTTATACAACTGCAACACCATTACAAGTTGCAAATGTTGTTGCTATGGTTTGTAATGAAGGTAAAATTTATAAACCACATTTACTCAAAGAAGTTAGAGATCCTTCGACTGATAAAATTATTCAGGAAATTCAACCTGAAGTTATATTTAAAAATTCAATTGATTCTGCAGTTTGGAAGAAAGTAAAAAAAGCAATGAGATATGTTTGTACTGGTGGGTCTGCAAAATATTCGCTTGCAAATCCTACTGTTCAAATTGCAGCAAAAACAGGTACCGCCGAAGTAACTGGGTACACCGATAGTTGGCACTCTTGGCTTGTTGCTTATGCACCATTTGATGCTCCTGTCGAAGAACAAATTGTAGTTTGCGCAATGGTCGAAGCCGCAAATGTTTCTCAAAACTGGTCGAGTTGGTCAAACTATGTAACTAATATAGTAATGCAAGCATATTTTGCAAACCAATCATTTGACGAAGCAGTTGATGCATTAAATTTCAGATGGCTATTTACTCAACAAAACACTTCTGAATAAGGACAATATAATGAAAAAGTTTAAAATTTTTGCAACTATCGATTATATTTTATTAATTTGTGTTCTAAGTTTAACATCTATTGGAATTGCTTTTATTTATTCATCAGCAATTAACCGAGATGGTGTTTTAACAAATACAAACTATATTAAACAAATTATTTGGGCTGTAACTGGTATTGTTTTTATGATTTGTCTTGCACTATATGATTATCGCAATTCAGAAAGATTTATCTTTTGGCTTGCGATATTTTCGTGTGCAGTTTTACTTTATACAGCTTTTGCAGGAAAACTTGTTAAAGGTTCACGAAGTTGGATTGGTATTGGAAGTTTTGGTATTCAGCCATCTGAATTTTGTAAATTAGTTTTTATTTTATTCTTGGCATGGTATTTAAATAATTCAATAACAGAAAATCCATTAAAAAGATTTATTGTTTCATGCTTTATATTATGTGTTCCAATAGGATTAATTTTGCTTCAACCTGACTTAGGAACTTCTTTAGTTTTTATTCCTATCTTTATCTTTATGTGTTTAATCGCTGGAATAAGGCTAAAATATATTTTTCTCTTAGTTGGAATTGGATTTTTCACAATTTTATTTACAATGCTTCCTGTTTGGGAAAATGAAATCGTAAAAAAAACAGTTCCTGCAATAAATTTTTTAACAAATCATAGAATACGCTCTCTAGTTACGATTTCTTTCACTGCAATTTTATTAATTGGTATTTTAGGAATGATTTTCTATAAAGAAAATAAACTTTATTATTGGATTTCATATTGTTCAACAATTTTATTAATTTCTTTATTAGCTTCACAAGCTGTAGCAAAAGTCTTAAAAGATTATCAATTAAGTAGATTAATTATCTTCTTAAACCCTTATGTTGATTCTCAAAAAGCCGGTTGGAATATTATTCAATCTAAAATCGCAATTGGAGCTGGAGGATTTTTTGGACGAGGTTTTTTAAAAGGAACTCAAAGTCACTTAAGCTATTTACCAGAACAAGGAACTGACTTTATCTTTAGTATCCTTTGTGAAGAATGGGGGTTTATTGGTGGATTATTAGTTTTTACTCTTTATTTAATAATTCTTTTACGAATTATTTACATTATAAGGAATACAGCAAATACTTACGGTGCATATATTGCAACTGGAATTTTTGGAATGTTCTTTTTTCACTTTTTAGAAAATATCGGTATGGTAATGGGACTAATGCCAATTACAGGAATTCCACTTTTATTTATGTCATACGGAGGCTCTTCTTTATGGGCATCAATGATGGCAATTGGAATTGTCATGTCTGTTAAATATCGTAAGTTCGATTTTATGGAATTATAATTTCCAAGGTCATTTTTATGAAAACAAGTATTACAATAGTAAAAGATTTTTATATTGGTGAAGTTGATAATAATTTATTCAGCTCTTTTATAGAACATCTAGGTCAAGCAGTTTATGACGGTCTTTATGAACCTGATCATCCTGATTCTGATGAACAAGGTTTTAGAAAAGATGTAATCAAAATGGTAAAGGAATTAAATATTTCTCTTATTCGATATCCAGGTGGTAATTTTTTATCTGGTTATAATTGGAAAGATGGAATTGGACCAAAAGAAAATCGTCCTGTTCGATTAGATCGAGCTTGGCATTCATTCGAAACTAATCAAATTGGAATTAATGAATTTTATGATTGGACTCAAAAAACAAATACTCAAATTTTAGGTGCTGTAAATTTAGGGACAGGAACTCCTCAAGATGCCGCAGATTTTATAGAATATTGTAATTTTCCAAAAGACACTTATTGGTCAGATTTGCGAAGAAAAAATGGTCACGAAAAACCTTTTAATATTAAAACTTGGTGTATCGGAAATGAAATGGATGGCCCTTGGCAAATTTGTCATCTTGATGCAAATGAATATGGAAAAAAAGCACTTGAAACTATCAAATTAATGAAATGGACTGATGACTCAATAAAATGTGTTGTATGTGGAAGTGCATCATCACAAATGCCAACATATCCTGAATGGGACAGAATTATATTAGAACATACTTATGATTATGCTGATTATTTGAGTATTCACCGTTATTTTGAAAATTTTAATGACGATGATGATTTTTTAGCAAGTTTTTATGATATGGATCAATTTATAAAAACTAGTATTGCAACATGTGATTATGTAAAAGCTGTCAAACGAAGTAAAAAAACATTAAATCTTTCTTTTGATGAATGGAACATTTGGTACCAACAAAATCAAAAGCCTCATCCTTGGATGAAAGCACCAAGATTGTTAGAAGATAACTACAGTTTATTAGATGCTCTAACATTTGGAGGTATGGCGATTACTTTGTTAAATCATTGTGATAGAGTAAAAATTTCATGCCTTGCACAATTAATAAATGTAATTGCACCAATTATGACAGAACCCAAAAAAGGTGCTTTTAGACAAACAATTTTTTGGCCTTATAAAGATATTAGCATGTATGGAAGGGGAGTTGCCCTAAAACCTTTAATACAAACCGAAAATAAAATCACAAAATCATATGGAGAAGTTCCTGCTGTAATTTTTTCAACAATTTATAATGAACAAAATAATGAAATTACAATTTTTGCTTTAAATACAAATAAAGAAGAATCTTCTCAAACAACAATAAATTTAAGTTCTTTTAATGAAACCAAAATGTTTTATCGTACGCAATTAACAGGAACAAATTTAAGTTTAACAAATACTTTAGAAAATCCAAATGCCGTAATTCCAATGAATGTAAATGTTGAAGAAGGGGATAATAATGTTTATAACATTCTTCTCGAAAAAGCATCTTGGAATGTTATTCGATTTAAAGTAAAATAATTTAATTTTTTTGTAACTTTTTATTCATAAAGTACTTTAAAAAGTATATAAAGAAACAAAATTATAAATATTTTTTTGGAGAAAAAAATGAAAAAACTTTTAGTAGTATTTATGGCAAGTGCAGCAATGTTTCTTGCTGGGTGTAAAGGTGAAAAATTGGAAGGAAATTGGACAGTAACAAATCTTATTAAAGATGGTGTTGAACAAAATGTAGTACCTGCAAATATTACATTTTCAAATGAAGGTGGAGAGTTACTCGCAGCTGGAAAATCTGGAGTAAATAGTTTTAGCGTTGTTATCGAAGCAAAAAATGGACAAATTAAAGTAAGTGACAAATTTGCTTTAACAAAAATGATGGGTGCTCCAGAAGAACAAGCTTTTGAAGATTTATTCATCGAAACATTAACTAATGCAGATTCTTATGAATTAATTGAAGATACATTGGTTATTAAAAATTCTAGCAATAATTTAGAAATTAAATTAAAAAAATAATTTCTACTATATCTTAAGTTCATTTTAAGACAGGATAGTTATTGTCCTGTCTTTTTTTATTTCCGTTTTACAATTCTTGAAAAACGGAAACAAAGGTGAGTCAAGGGCTTGAGCGAAGCGTCCCTTGACACACCTTTGTTGACAGGGTAGCAAGAGCATACCCTGTCAATAGCAATTTAGGGTTTAA
>JAZUSR010000170.1:0-18115 GCA_045606765.1 Treponema sp. | reverse complement strand
AATAAACCTATTATCAATAATTTTAAAACAATTGGTTTGAGACTTCCTAAACTTCCTGGAAATTTTATATATTCTGACTTTGGAATTTCTGGAAACTACCTATATGTAGCATGGGAAGAATCATCGTTTTATGAAATTGGTCGAGCAGGGTTTTTAACTGTTGGTTTAGATAAGATTTTATATTAAATTTTAATATGAGGGAAATATGAAAAATAAATTTTTACCAATACTCTTAATTATTTTATTCAATTTCAATTTTGACATTTTTTCACAGGAACAAAATCAATCTAACAACTTAGAAAATTCTTCTAACACAATTAATTCTACAGAAAATCCTTCTAACGAAAAAAAATCAAAATTTAATATAGATCCATTTGTAATTGTAGGGAATCATCTTTTTTTAAATACTTACGCTTCTCAAGAAACTTTGTTATCACCAATTAAGTTTTTTATTGGAGGTGGTGCAATTTTCGACTTTAATTCAAAACTTAAAATTTCATTTCAACCAAATATATCAATTTGGAATATGTATTACGCATTTGATGGAAAAAAAGCTTATGCAACTGAAATCGAAAATAGAACTGCAACAACATTGTGTTTATTATTTGATTTTCCAGTAGGTATAAAATTTACAAAAGAAAAACATTCTTTTACACCAGGAATTGGACTTGGAATTCTTGCAAGAATTTCATTTTTATCAAACGGTGTAAACAAAAATGATAGTGGCGCTACAGGTTCTGCGGAAAATGACTTAAAAGAAATTCAAAAATGGAATTTTTCAAATAGCCGCTTTTTATACCCTGAATTATTTTTTGCATGGGACTACCAAGTTTCAAAAAACTTTAGCACAGGTGTTGTTTCGAAAGTTTTTATTCCGATTGCTTCTTTTATCGAAAATTCAAACTTTAACGAAACAATTTTTAGTGTAGCGGCTAGATTTGCATTTTAATTTATATTACTAAATTCCTACAAAATGTGTATTAATTTTATCTTCTACATATTTTACAAAGTCATCAAGTTTAAATGTTTCTTGTGGCTTTTTACTTGAAAATCTGTATCGACATGTAACAGTCTCTGAATCTTTTTCATTTTGCCCAACTACGAGAATGTATGGAGTACGATGCTCTGTTGAAATATTTTTAATCTTAGCTTTCATGTTTTCATCACCAAGATAAACATTTGATCGAATATCATGTGAAACAAGCAAATCGTTTACCTTTTTTGCATAATCATCAAATTCAGTAGACACAGGCACAACTGCAACTTGTTCAAATGCAAGCCATGTTGGGAAAGCACCTGCAAAATTTTCAATTAAAATTCCGAGGAATCGTTCAAAAGAACCTAAAATTGCTCGATGTAACATAACAGGATGGTGTTTTTGATTATCCTTTCCAATATATGTTGCATCAAGACGTTCTGCAGATGGAAGTTGGAAGTCAGCCTGAATTGTTCCACACTGCCATTCTCGTCCAATACAGTCATAAAGTTTAAACTCAAGTTTTGGACCATAGAATGCCCCTTCTCCAGGTTGTAATTCATATTCAAGACCTGCTTCATGACAAGCATCTGCTAAGGCTTTTTCAGCACGCTGCCAAGTTTCTAAATCGCCAACATGATCTTCTGGCATTGTAGAAAATTTTACAACTAATTCATCAAAACCAAAATCATGATAAACAGCTTTTAATAATTTACAAAATTTTGCAACTTCTGCACCAACTTGCTCTTCTGTACAAAGAATATGAGCATCATCTTGAACAAATCCACGAACACGCATTACACCATGCAATGTTCCTGATGGCTCGTTACGAACATCATGACCAAATTCTGACAAACGAAGTGGTAAATCTTTGTAAGAACGCTGGCGACTTTTAAAAATTTCAAGAGCACCTGGGCAGTTCATAGGTTTAATAGCAAAAAGTCGTTTTTCAGATTCTGTAATGAACATATTTTTTTGATAATGTCCCCAGTGTCCAGAGCGTTCCCACAAAGTTCGTGGCATAATAGCAGGAGTATTTACTTCTTGATAACCATCACGGCGAACCATTTTTCGCATATAATCTTGCATTGTTGTATAAATTGTCCATCCATTTGGATGCCAGAAAACTTGCCCTGGATTTTCAGGATCAACATGGAACAAATCCATTTCTACACCAAGCTTACGATGATCTCTTTTTTCAGCTTCTTGAAGCATTGCAAGATAATCTTTAAGATCATTAGGTTTTGCAAAACAAAGTGCATAAATTCTTGTAAGTTGTGCTTTTGTTGCATCTCCACGCCAATACGCACCAGCTATTTTATTTAATTTAAATGCTTGTCCATTAATTTCTTTTGTATTTGTAACATGAGGTCCTCGACATAAATCAAGATATCCGTCTTGTTCATAAGTTGTAATAGTTTCTCCATCTGGCAAGTCATTAATAAGTTCAATTTTATAAGGTTCATCCTTGAATAATTCTAATGCCTCTGCTTTTGAAACTTCTTTTCGAATAAAATCGTGATTTCCTACAAGAATTTTTCTCATTTCTTTTTCAATTGCAGGAAAGTCAGTATCAGAAAGTTTTTCGGTTCCAAAATCAAAATCATAATAAAAACCGTTATCAATAGCGGGACCAATTGCAATTTTTGCGTTTGGATAAAGATGCTTAACTGCTTCTGCCATTACATGTGCACAACTGTGACGAATTGTTTGTAATCTTTCATCTAAAGCCATAAAAAAACCTTCTTTCTACATTAAAATTTTATTATATTATAGAATATAATTCAGACAAAACTTTGTCAACAAGTGTTCTTTTTACTTAACCGCAAATAATTTTTTAAGATTCTAGACATTCCACCTTTTCTGAACTAAAATATAAATATGGCAGATATAAAAAATTTCAACATTTCTACGGAAGGAATTCCCCCTTCAAATTTTGTTCATTTACATGTACATTCAGATTATTCATTACTTGACAGTTGTGCAAAAATTGAAGATTTAGTTATAAAAGCAAAAAAGCTAAATATGCCAGCTCTTGCACTTACAGATCACGGAAATATGTTCGGAGTACTAAATTTTGAACATTTATGCCATGCAAACGGAATAAATCCAATTATAGGTGAAGAATTTTATGTTGCATATGGAAGTCATCTTGAACGAAACGATGTTCCATACTCTCGAAAAGGAGAAGATGGAGATCGAAAAGCACATTACTTTCACTTAATTTTACTTTGCGAAAATGAAATTGGTTATAAAAATATGTGTTGGCTTTCTTCAATCGCTTATACAGAAGGTCTTTACTACGGAAAACCAAGAATCGACTTTGAACTTCTAGAAAAATATCATGAAGGCTTAATTTGTTGTTCTGCGTGTATCGCAGGAGAAATTCCACAATTATTACTTGCAGGAAAAGATGAAGAAGCTAAAGAAGTTGCTCTAAAGTATAAAAACTTATTTGGCCCAGATCATTATTACCTTGAAATTCAAGACCATGGGCTTGAAGATCAAAAAATCGTAAATAAAAAACTTATTGAACTTGCACACGAACTTGATATTCCTCTTGTAGCAACAAATGATGTTCACTATATAGAAAAAGAAGATTATATTGCCCAAGATGTTTTAAGATGTATTGGATTTAAAAAATTATTCAATGAACCACATCAAACAATGGGTGGAAACGGAAACGATAACTGGTATTTTAAAACCGAACAGGAAATGCGCAATTTATTCCCTGATTGCCCTGAAGCAATTGATAATACAGTTAAAATTGCAAATATGTGTAATTTAACAATTCATCAGTATAAAACACAAGAATTAAAAGATTGTCTTCCTCGATTTAAACTACCTGATGAATTTTGTACACACGGCGATGATTACAAATCAAATCAAGATGACTATGTTCGACATATCGTAGAAGAAGGAATAAAAGCCCGTTACAAAGAAATTACTCCAGAAATTCGCCAGCGAGTTGAATATGAACTAGGAATTATTTTCGAAATGGGCTTTTCAGGCTACTTTTTGATTGTATGGGAATTTATTAACTGGGCAAAATCAACATGGGACAGTGTTAATAACAAACCAAAACCATATATTCCAATTGGCCCGGGTCGAGGTTCTGGGGCAGGTTCTATTGTTGCCTATGCAATGACAATTACAGATATTGACCCATTAAAATATGGACTTATTTTTGAGCGTTTCTTAAATCCAGAACGTGTATCAATGCCCGATTTTGATATTGATATGGATTTCGATTATCGCCAAGACATTATTCAGCATACACGCGATTTATATGGAGATCCACAAGTTGGACATATTGTAACTTTTGGTACTTTAAAAGCAAAACAAGTTTTAGCCGATGTAGGACGAGTTTTAAATATTCCCCTTGCAGAAGTAAACATGCTAAAAAAATGTATTCCAAACAATCCAAAAGCTAAATTGAAAAATGCATTCGAACCTGCAAATGAAAAATTTCCAGATGGTGGCCAATTAGCTCAATACAAAGATGATCCACGCTACCAACAACTTTTTTCGCTAGCAATGAAGCTTGAAAACATCAATAGAAATACAGGTTTACATGCTTCAGGAATGGTAATTGGATTAACTCAACTTCCAAACTGGGCACCAGTATTTGTAGCCGAAGGAAAAGTAGCCGTTCAATACACAATGGACATTATTGAACCTTGTGGACTTGTAAAATTTGACTATTTAGGACTAAAAACCCTTTCTTTAATTCGATATGCTGAAGAAATTATTAATAAACACAAAGAAGAAAATGCAGAAGTTTTTTTAACTGCAAATGTCTCTGAAACAGATGATAAAACCTTTGATCTTTTCTGTAATGGAGATTCAGTTGCTGTATTCCAATTTGAAAGTCCTGGAATGCAAAAGATTTTGCGTCAGGCAAAACCTCGAAAACTTGAAGAATTAGTTGCATTGAACGCTTTGTATAGACCAGGACCAATGGATTATATTCCTCAGTACATCGACGGAAAATGGAAACCAGAAACTGTTCACTATCCAGACCCATGTCTTGAAAATATTCTAAAAGAAACTTATGGAGTAATGGTTTACCAAGAGCAAGTTATGCAAGTTTCTCAGAAAATTGCAGGCTTTAGTCTTGGTGGAGCCGATATGCTTCGTCGTGCCATGGGAAAGAAAAAACCAGAAGTTTTAATGGGAAAGAAAAAAGAATTTATAGAAGGAGCTTTAAAACAAGGTTTTACAGAACAACATGCTGATGAAATTTTTGAAATAATGATTCCCTTTGCAGGTTACGGATTTAATAAAAGCCATGCCGCAGCATATTCAGTTTTAGCATACAGAACAGGATGGTTAAAAGCAAATTACCCTGCAGAATTTATGGCAGCAAACCTAACAAATGAAATAACTTCCACAGATGGACTTCCTGAATACATTGCAGAATGTAACAGAATGGGAATCCCTGTCGATCCACCAGATGTTAATCGTTCAGACATTACATTCGATGTTGTTGACAAACGAATTGTATTTGGGCTAAAAGGAATCAAAGGAATGGGAGAAGGTGCTGCTATAGCAATCGTAAATGAACGAACAAAAAACGGACCATACAAATCATTCATTGACTTTATCGAACGAGTTACAACTATTTCAATTGAAGGAAAAAAACCTGTAAATACAAAAGCTATCGAAGTTTTAATTAAGACAGGTGGATTTGACCAATTCGGAATAAATCGCCCTACTCTTCTTCAAAATATGGAAAGAGCTATAAATTATGCAGATGCAAAACACAAAGATTCTGCTTATGGACAAGTATCTTTATTTGAAGATACAGGTGAAAAAGAATTTATCGATTTTACTTTTGAAGAAGTAGAAGACTTACCTACAATGGAAAAACTAAACTTAGAAAAAGAATGCATTGGTATTTATGTTTCAGGTCATCCTCTAAACGATTATAAAGATGTTATAAAAAAATGTGCTACTGTTCATTCATTAAATATAAATGAACTTGCATCCATTGATAAAACTCTTACAATATCAAATTCTCAAGTTTCTCCTTGGAAGATGAAGGCTGCAAAAAAATCATACATCGCAATCGGAATGATTCAAGAATTACGAACAATTACAACAAAAAAAGGTGATATAATGGCTCTTGCAAAGCTTCAAGACTTTGAAGGAACTATTAACATAACATTCTTCCCTAAAACCTGGCAAACACTTGGAAATCAAATTTCAAATGAAAATGTTATTGCACTCAAAGGAACAATAGATTCGTCCCGTGATGAACCTTCTTTTATAGTTGATTCAATTGAAAACTTAAACACGCTAAAAGAACATATTTTTACAGAAGTTCATATTCAAATAGCAAATTCATTTACAATTGATAAAGATTTACAAGAATTACAAGAAATTTTATTTGCCGAAAGCGGTAATTGTTTTGTATATTTACATATATATAGTTCTGAAGGAATGTTCATTATAAAAACCAATGCAAACATAAAAGTTCCGTCAACTGATGAATTTATTCAATACATCCAAGAACTCCCATATATAGAAAACGCTTGGGCAACATAATTTTAAATTACTTTTTAATAGGATTTTTTTATGGAAACAATTAGATTTATTTTTTCAACTTTAGCAACTGTTTTATCAATTTATTCACTACTTTGTACAATACGAATTATTTTAACCTGGATTCCAGGTGTCTCATACAATGTCACAAGTTTTTTCTCAAAAATTTGTGACCCATACTTGAATTATTTTTCAAAACGAGGTTGGCTTCGCTTTGGTGCAATCGATTTTTCACCATTTCTTTCGCTTGGAATTTTAACAGTTTTAACAACTCTTTGTAATTCAATCGCACAAACCGGATTTTTGTCTTTTGCATTAATTCTTGCATTATTTATTCAAATGATTTGGAATGTAATTTCATCAATTCTTGGATTCTTTTTAATTTTCTTAATTGTAAGATTTATATTTTTATTAATTCAAAATAATTCTTATGGTGCTGCAAATATTTGGCGACAAATAGATTATGTAATTAATCCTATTGTGTATAAAATTGCAAATACTTTTTCACACGGAAGAATGGTTTCTTACAAGACAGCCATTTTAGTTTCTATAGTTTCTATCTTCTTTATTTATTTAGGTGGAATATTTATAATAAACGCAATTGTCCGATTAATTCAATATATTCCATTTTAATTTTTTTTGTTTTGAACTATAATCTTAATAACAAGATTTACTCATATGAAAATTAATGATATTAAAAATCCTGTTTCTATTTTACAAGGAGCAGGACAAGCAACAATAAAATATCTATCAAACTTAAATATTTTCTCAATCGGGGATCTTCTTCAATTTTATCCAAGAGATTTTGAAGACAGAACAAAGCGAATTTATTTAAATCAATTTAATTTGAGTAAAGTGCATACAATTGCAAAAGTTATAGGGCACGAATTTTTTGGTTATGGAAAAATGAAAACTCTAAAAATCATAATTCAAGATAAAACTGCAAAAGCTTCTCTTATTGCTTTTAACCAACCATTTTTGCAACAATCACTTCCAATCGGCTCAATAATAAGTGTAACAGGTGTTTTCAAAATAAAATACAATGAACTTCAAAGCACAAGTTTTGAAACATCAATAATTTCAAAAAACAATGAATTAACTTTAGAACAAGCAGAAAACTATCCTTTACCTGATTCAGGAATATATCCAATTTATCCTTTGACACACGGACTTACAAGAAAAACTTTAGTCAAACTTTTAAATCAAGCAATTAATCAATATGCAATTGGAATCGACAACGAAATTCCAGACCATTTAATCAAAAAACATAACCTACTTTCAAAAAAAGAAGCTATTAAAAAAATTCATCAACCACAGAGTTATACCGATATTGAAAATGCAAAAAAAACACTTATCTACGAAGAATTATTTTTATTTCAAAAAACAATGTTGACTCGAGCAATTCTTCATAAAGGAGATTTACCCAAAGAAGATTTTTTAACCGAAGAAAAATCAATTGATGTAAATAATGATAACTTTATTGAATCAATCAAATCAGAATTCTCACCTACTCAAGTAAAATTATTAGAATCACTTCCATTTTCACTAACAAAAGATCAATTAATTGTCATCAACCAAATGAACACCGAAATTGACCGAGGTTACAAAGAACGAATTCAACTTGAAAAAAAATACATTAACGAATCAAAAAATTTCATCCAAAATAAAAATCAAAGTCAATTATCTTCAGAATTGAAAAATGAATCGGAAAAACTATTTACACCATTTACAATGCAACGACTTGTACAAGGTGATGTTGGCTCAGGAAAAACTTTGGTTGCTTTATTTGCAGCTATTCGAATTGTAAACAATGGTGGTCAAGTTGCATTTATGGCACCAACGGAAATCTTAAGTCGACAGCATGCAGAAAACATTTCAAAATATGTCGAAAAATTTGGAATTCGAACTGCATTCTTAACTGGCAATCTAAAAGCTGCCGGAAGAAAAACTTTACTCAAAGCATTAAAAAATCACGACATAGATATTTTAATTGGAACTCATGCACTTTTTTCAAGTGATGTAATTTATGATGACTTACAACTTGTAATTATTGATGAACAACATCGTTTTGGAGTTTTACAACGACAAGCAATTATTCAAAAAGGAAAAAAACTTTATAATTCAATTTATGATAGTCCTCACCTTTTAATGATGAGTGCAACCCCCATTCCACAGACATTGGCATTGACAGCTTTTGGCGACTTAGATATTTCAACAATAAAAACTTTGCCTCAAGGCCGAAAAAGTGTAAAAACATACTTAGTTGCTAGCGGTCATGAAACAAACGCATATAATGCAGTTCGTCAAGAACTAGACAAAGGACACCAAGCATATTTTGTATATCCTGCGATTGATTCCTTTGATGAATATTCAAACGACTCAGATGAATCGAATCTACAAATTAAACCAAATAATTTTGAAGATATAAAATCGGCTGAAAAAGCTTTTAAGGAATTATCTTCAAACTATTTTTCTAAATATAAATGTGCATTAATTCATTCAAAAATTGACGAAGACCAACAAGAACGAATATTAGATGATTTTAAATATGGCAAAATTGATATGCTTTTTGCAACAACAGTCGTCGAAGTAGGAGTTGATGTTCCTAACGCAACATGTATGGTCATAGAGCAAGCCGATAGATTTGGACTGAGTCAGTTGCACCAATTAAGAGGTCGAGTTGGTCGAGGGAATGCTCAAAGTTATTGTTTTTTAATCTACCGAAAAAACATCTCAGAAAGCGGAATTCAACGAATGAAAATTTTACGCGAAAATATCGACGGCTTTGTAATTGCAGAAGAAGATTTAAAATTAAGAGGTCCCGGAGAAATAACTGGAACAATTCAAAGTGGAGAATTATCTCTTGGAATTGCCGACTTATCTCGGGACCACAAACTTCTCTTAGAAGCTAGAAAAGATGCAATTACGGAATTACGCAACGTAACTTGCAAGCTTTCTTAATCTTGTTGGATGTTGCAATCTTACAATTGCATGTTTTTCTATTTGGCGAATTCTTTCTTTAGTCAAATTACAAATATCACCGATTTCTTTTAATGACTTTGGTTTATCACCATCAAGACCATATCTCAAACGAAGTACTTTCTGTTCATTTGGTTTTAAAGTATTAAGAACTTCGTTAATATCATTTTGCATCGATGAAAAAATAACTTGTTCATCAGGCTGCAAGAATTGTTTATCTTCAATAAAGTCGCAAAGTGTAGTTTTTCCATTTTCACTTGTTTCAACTGGAGAATCTAAAGAAACAAATTCTTTTGAAATATTCATCATTTCACGAATATGCTTTGGTTCAAGATTTAACATTTTTCCAATTTCAATAAGTTCAAGTTCCTCTGAAATATTTGAATCAAGTACTTTCTTTGCTTGGTAAATTTTACTCAATTCATTTACACGATTTAATGGAAGACGAATAAATGAAACTTTTTCGCTTAATGCTTTGATAATACTTTGACGAATCCACCATACCGCATACGAAATAAAATGATATCCTTTTGTAAAATCAAACTTTTCGATTGCTGTAATAAGACCAATATTTCCTTCGCTAATTAAATCAGTTAAATCTAATCCTCGATTCTGATATTTTTTAGCAACATTTACAACAAATCGCAAATTAGCAGAAACAATTTTGTCTTTTGCAACCTTTGAACCTTTTTTTGCTTCTTTAGCAAGTTCAATTGTTTGCTCATGTGTCAACAAAGGAATTTTATTAATTTCTTTGAGATACATTCCTAAAACTTCATCATCGTATTTCATACACATTCTCCCTAATTATTTTTAAATAAATCAATGTTAATTTACAATATTATTAGCAAGTTCTGTGCCAAGTTCATTATTTTAATTGTTATTTGAAAAAAAAGAGATTAAAAATCGATAAAAAGATATAAAAAAGTATATTATCAGTTTTATTTTGCAAAGAAAAAAAAAAGAAAGTGTGTCAATTTAACACATAGCTTTTTCTAGTGATAAATTTGTATCAATTTGATACGTTTTTTTAACATTCTAGTTCTGCGTACATCAAAATGTTACAAACGGTAATAAACAAAAAAAAACACTTTTAACCTTAAGTTTTAACTTAAAATTAAAAGTGTTTATAAAAATATTAAATTCTAATTTAAATTAAAATTTAAACATGTAAGCTACAGTTGGCAAAATTGAATACATTCTAAATTTTCCATTAGAGCTTTTTCCAATATCTGTAAGAGTAATTGCATAACGCAAACCTGCAACTAAGTCACCAGGTCCTAATGGCAATTCATATTCACAACCAGTAACCAAAGACAAAGAAAAACGTCTAAGTCCTTGATTGTCAAGAGAATATTTATCGCCATCAACATTTACTCTACTTACAGCAATATCAATCTGAGGTCCCAAAACAGCAGCAATTTTACCAGGTCCTAAATCAAATTTAGCTTTAGCCAAAATTGGTAATTCAAGTACATTATATTTTATTTTAACCCATTCGTTAACATAATATTGCTCCCAACCTTTTCCCAAATGTAAAACTAATTCAGGTTCAACATAAAACCAATCATTAACTTTAAGTGAAAATACTCCACCAATTTGTGTAGACATTTTACTAGCAGTATCATAACGATATGTTGTATTCTCCCATTCATATGAACCAAAACCTTTAGTCCAACCAAAAGATACTTTAGGTCCTACAGCAAATTCAAGAGCAAACAAATTAGCAGAAAGAACCAATCCAATTAAAAAACCGTATACTTTTTTCATACGAAACTCTCCTTAAAATCAAAACTTTTTATATAACACTTTTGACTTTAAAATAATATATTGTCCCCAAAAGACATTTAAATTTACCATAACAATTTTTCTTTTTCAATAGGAAATCTAATCTTTTACAATAATTAAACTTGACTTTTGAAACTCAGGTAAAAATCTTTTAACTGACCCTGTTTCAAACAAAACAGAAATTACAATATTTCCTTCTTCTTTTTTAGAACTAACAATTTGCCCATAGCCATAATCATCGTGATATATACGAGTCCCAATACACCATGGACTTTGGAATTTATTTTTTACCCTGTTATTTTGGTTATAAAAATTTCCCTGTCCACAATCATCATAATCAATAGAATCATCAAAAGAATCTTTTTTAGAAAAACTAAAAGCCCAAGGTTTTTTGCCAAGAACTTTAAATGGTTTTTCACCAAGTTCAATCAAAAAACGGCTTGGCTCCATAGGATTTGTTCTTCCATATAATCGTCTTTGAGCACAACTTGTAATATAAAGTTCATCTTTTGCACGAGTAATTCCAACATAAAAAAGTCGTCTTTCTTCTTCAATTTCTTCAGAAGTTTCATTATCGCGGGGAAAAATTCCTTGTTCCAAACCTGTAATTACAACTCGAGGAAATTCAAGGCCTTTAGTATTATGAATTGTAATCAAAGTAACACTATCCGCATTTTCTTCAGAATCATTTTCGACAGTACGATCAAGTTCAATATGATCCAAAAATTCAAGCAAACCTTTCATAGAAAAATCATACAATACTGCACTATTTACAAGTTCTTGCATATTACTTACTTTTTGAGTTTGAGCAATTTCATCTTGCACTTTGTGATGTTCAAGCAAACCTGATTTATTCATTATTAATTCAATAAATTCTGAGAGTTTTAACTCTTTATTTTCCGAAGAAATTTTCTCATTAAGTTCATCCATCAATGAAATAAACATACTAATTCCTTCTTTTGCTTTTTTTGAAAAATTATTAATCGACAATTTACAAGCGTCAATTAAGTTTATTAAACCATCATCAGTAATGGCAGATGCAAAAATTTTATCTTGCGCAACATTACCAATTCCTCTTGCAGGTTTATTAATAATTCTTCTAAAAGAAAGTTCATCCTTTGGATTTGCAACCAAACTTAAAAACGCGAGCAAATCTTTAATTTCTTCTCGATCATAAAATTTTAATGAACCCACAACTTGATAAGGAATTTTTTGATGTAAAAACTCACTCTCAAAAGTTAAACTTTGTGCGTTAGTTCTATACAAAATGGCCCAATCACTAAAAGGACACCCTTTTTGATGCGATTGTAAAATCATACTTGCACAAAGTTTTGCTTCCTCATCTTGGTCTGGCAAAAAAACTAAAACCGGTTTTTTACCATCACCACGTTCTGCAATTAGAGTTTTCCCCAAGCGATCTTCATTATTACTTACAACCGAATCAGCGCAAGATAAAATTTCAGAAGTGGAGCGATAATTCCTTTCAAGACGAATCAAAGTAGTATTTGAAAACTGATTTTGAAATGACAAAATATTTTGAACTTCAGCACCACGAAATTTGTAAATCGACTGATCATCATCTCCTACTACACAAACATAAGTTTGATTCAAATTATCTTTTTTTGTTGATGAATCAAAATAAGAAGTCATGACTTTTAACAATCTAAATTGTGCAACATTTGAATCCTGGTATTCATCAACCAAAATTACTTTAAAACGATAATGCATTTGAGAACGGATTTGTTCATTTTGTTCAAGAAGCAACACCGGAAGCATTATCAAATCACCAAAGTCAACATTTCCAGTTTGGCGTAATCGTTGTTGATATAATTTATAATACCGAGGAAAATCCAAATCATTTGTGATATCTGATAAATGCGGACTATCAGGCAAATAACAATAGTCTTTTGCAAGTGAAATATGGTGAGCAACTGATGATGCCTGAGCCTTGTTCAACTCTGGAATAGCCTTAGATACCAAAGTAATCATATCATCATCGTCATAAACAGTAAAATTTTTTGCAATACCTGCATGCTCATAGTATTTTCGCAAGAACCAAGACCCAAAAGAGTGAAAAGTTCTTATCATTGATGATTGGGCGCGGGGCTCCAATTTAACAGCACGATCCATCATTTCTTTAGCAGCTTTTTTTGTAAAAGTCACAGCCAAAATAGAATGTGGCATAACATTTTTTTGATTAATCAAGTAAGCAATTTTAGTTGTAATAACACGAGTTTTGCCAGAGCCCGCGCCTGCAAGAATTAATAAAGGAGAATCAGAATGTTCGACAGCAGCTTTTTGTTCTGGATTAAGAAGAGAAATATACTTTTCTAATTCTGAAGACATAACATTTTTCTTATCTGAAAGATTATGAATAAAATTTAATGCTAAGTCTTCATTGTCGTCAAAATATTCCATTTACTCCTCTAATACTATAAAACTTTTTTTTAAATTCAAAAAAATATTTTAATCAATTCAACTCGGAATCTTTAATAAAATGAGAATCAATATCAACACCAGATACTCTATCTGCAAAAACTTGAACAAGACGCCCTTCTTTAATTGATTTACAAGCTTCCAAATCATCTTTATCAAAACGAACAACAAAAGATCCATCAACATCCGGAGCCTGAAACCATGCTCGACCGATAGCAAAACAAGTTTCGCCATCAGTATTAACAATTTCTTCGATTAAAACATCATAATATTTTCGTATGCGTTTTTTTAATTTTTCTTGCGAAATTTCTTGTTGAATTATTTCTAATTCCATTGCTCTATTTTTTGCAATTTTCTTAGAAACACGATTTTTAAATCCGTAAGCGAGAGTATCCTCTTCTCTACTATAACTAAAACAGCCAGCCCAATCTGGACGAATAGATTGCAAAAATGATTTTGAATTTTCAAAAGCACTTTCAGTTTCACCAGGAAAACCTGTCATTAAAGTTGTTCTAAGAGCAATATCAGGAAGTTCTTTTTTTAATTTTTTTACAAGAGAAATATAACTTGCTTTAGAACCATTTCGATTCATTTTTTTAATTAATTCAGTATCCCCACTTTGAAAAGGAATATCAAAGTAAGGTAAAATTCGATCGTCTTTTTTTATACATTCAACAATATCAAAATTAAAATGATCAGGATGAATATATAAAAGTCGAATCCAAAACTTTCCTTTTAATTTAGAAATTTCTTTTAACAATTCACAAAGTTTAGAATTGTTACTGTCTTTATTAAATAAATTTTTATCATTTTTTCCAGTCCCGTATGCGGCCAAATCTTGTCCAATAAGATTGATTTCAAAAAATCCTTTTTTTATCAAATCTTTAATTTCGAAAACAATATCTTTTATTGGGCGACTTCGAAGTTCTCCACGAATAATTGGAATTGCACAAAAAGAACAATAGTTAGAACAGCCTTCTGTAATTTTTACATAAGCTGAATTCTTAAAATTCATAAAATAATTTCGGTTGCAACAAGAAATTCCTTCTTGAGGATAAACTTCAACAAAAGACTTTTTCTTTTTAACAGAAGAAATAAAATCAGTAATTTTCAAGAGATTTCCGTTTCCAAAAATCCCATCCACTTCAGGAAGATTTTCTTTAAAAATTTCAGAATATCGCTCTGCTAAACATCCTGCGAGAATGATTTTTTTCTTAGAATATAACTTTCTAGCATTATAAACAGAATCTAAAGATTCCTTTTTTGCAGATTCAATAAAGCCACATGAGTTGATAATAATATAATCAGCATCGTCTGCATTTTGTACCAATTCAAAACCATCATCTAATAATTTAGAAACAATGATTTCACCGTCAACTTGATTTTTTGCACATCCGTGCTGATCAATATAAAACTTACTCAATTGGTTCAACCACCAATTTAAACTTGCCGTCTTCAGACAAAATCCATTTTATATCTTCTACGACACATTCTCCGGCTTTTGCAATTTCAAGTTCATAACTCTGACTTGCAGCAATTACCTGAAGTTTTACAGTATTACCATTTGACATCCAAATTCGAGCCTTATTATTTGGAGACATTGTAATAACATCACCATTATCATAATAATTTTCTACAGAATTTTTACGATCAACTTCGTAACGGAAAACACATGGCTTACGGAATGATGCATTAACAGTAAATGGATACGAACGATTATCTTCAAGAATTACAATATGTTCTACAGAAACTTTTTGTTGCATAGGAATACTTGTATTATTGGCAACTTCTTGAGCCACATTTCCTTCTTTTAAAACTACATAAACTTCTGCACCACGAGATTTTTCATCTGCAGAAATTTCCCAAACATCGAGGACAAAATCACTAATTGCATCTCCATCGATATCAAGCTCACGAGTTTCAGACAATTCAAAATATTGAAGCCCAATAGGAGTAGTAATTCCTAATTTAGAATTAATATCAGATGTAACAGTTAAAATAACATTTCCAGATTTAGCAGGAACAATAATCTGATCCCCAACATAAACTCTTGCATTAATTGGTTTATTTTTTAATTCATAAACTTTCTGCTGAACTTTTTCAGAAATTGCATATGCATTTTCTTTTTCGACTTGTTTTCTTTTATAAACAGAAAAATAAATTATAACGAATCCCACAAGAATAACAGAAATTGCTCCAATAAAAATTGAAGGAATTAAAAATGTTGAACGAGGTTTTTCAATTAATCCTTCAGGAACAGGGGATTCTTGAATCATCACATTGCGATATAAATTTACTATTTTTTTAGAATCTAAATCTAAGTAATCAGCATAACTTTTTAAAAATCCTACAAGATACGCTTCTCCATGAAAAACACTTGTGTCTTCTTGTTCAAGAGCCTCTAAAAATTCTTTAGAAATAGAAGTTTCTCTTTCTATAGTTTCAAGCGCAATCTTTTTTTCTTCGCGAGCTTCTCTTAATAATGCTCCATAACTTTCCATAATGCACAAAACTCCAAACTTATTCAGAGAACAAGAAATTATCGTAAGTATTAGCACCAGATGGAATATCGTATTTAAAACGCTGCTCGGTTAAACCAATATTTACTTCATAATCTTTAAAATCAAACAAATATGTTACTCCACCAGGTGTAACAGCAGTCATTCGGCGAATTAATTTTGTTTTTGGATTAATTGCCAATTTGATATATCTAAAACTTTCAGAAGAAGTTCTTCTCCATAAAATCAATTTTACAACTTGTTCATCTGAATTTTCATCAAGAGGAACTACATTTGAATTTTTTTCATAAGAAATAGAATAATATCTTCTTAAAAGTGACAAACCTTCTGAAGTTGTAGGATTTACTGAATTAGATTCCTGAGTCAAAATTGACAAAGTATCTGGCAAATAACAAACAAGTTTTTTACCATCATAAACAATTGTTTGACCTGCAGGTTGCGAAAAATCAATTCTCATTTTATTAGGAGCCATATAAATAAGATTGGCAGACATTTTTTCTTTGCCTAATTCAATGTCAACTTTCGCTGTATAATCTTTAAAAGTAGCATATGTTGAAGAAACTGATTTAAAAAATTCATTAGCTGTTGTAATACCTTGAGCAAAAACTGATAATGAACAAAACAAAAAAATAAATAAACAATTGACAATCTTTTTCATAATATTCCCATTAAAAAACGAATTTATTTTATTTTATTGAAGAAAATATTTAAGGTCAACACCTAAATTGACCTCAAACATCTACAAAGTTATTTTATTATTTACTAACAACCTTCTTTTTTGTTGATTTTTTTTCAGTTAACTTTGCCTTTTTTGTTAATTCAGTACATCGTTTTTCTGATTCAACAATTGAATAAAATTCTTTGCCATCAAGTGTTTCAACTTCTAAAAGTCGATTTGCTACTATTTCAAGTAATTCTTTATGAGACTTCAAAAGCTTAATAACAAATTTATATCGTTCATCAAGAATTCTAGAAATTTCTTCATCAATGTACTTTTGAGTTTCTTCACTAAATTCTCTTACTAAAGCAGGTTCACCACCACGCTTTCCAAGAACACCTTTACCCAAAGTCATATTTTTAAATTTATCACTCATTCCGTAATCAACAATCATACTTTTAATAAGTTCTGTTGCACGAGCAATATCATTTGAAGCTCCAGTTGAAACATCACCCAAAAGGATTTCTTCAGCAGCTCTACCACCTAACATTGAATCAACTTCATTAATAATATCTTTTTTAGTAAGGAAGTTCTTTTCTTCCTCTTCACGGAATTGAGTAAATCCACCAATTCCATGGCTTCGAGGAACTACAGTAATTTTATTTACAGGTTCATGATCAGGAGTAAAGGCTGCAACAATTGCATGACCTGTTTCGTGAACAGATACAAGACGCATTTCCTTTTTATTATCCTTGCGAGACTTTTTCTTTAAACCAATACTAACTTTATCAATTGCTTCGTTAAAGTCTTCCATTGTAACTTTTTTACGACCATTTCGAACAGCCAACAACGCAGCTTCATTTACAACATTCGCCAAATCAGCCCCAGCAAAACCTGTTGTACCATGTGCAACAGATTCAAAATTAACATCTGAATCAATTTTTACATTCTTTGCATGGATTCTTAGAATATCTTCACGCCCTTTTACATCTGGTCGTTCAACAGGAACTTGTCTATCAAAACGACCTGGTCGAAGCAATGCTGGATCAAGAATATCTGCACGATTTGTAGCAGCAAGAATAATTAATCCTTTTTCGTTTTCAAAACCGTCCATTTCTACAAGCAATTGATTTAAAGTTTGCTCTCGTTCATCATTACCACCACCGTAACCATTTACACGACTTTTTCCAAGAGCATCAATTTCATCAATAA
>JAZUSR010000169.1:0-2803 GCA_045606765.1 Treponema sp. | reverse complement strand
CGACTTTCGGCTTGAATTGGTTCTTGTCGCAAAAAATCCTTGCAATTATTGAATTGAGTAAAAAGTTGACTGTCTAAATCATTACGGTCGGTAATAACAACAATTGTGGGAGATTCTATTGTTTGTTGCAAAAGATGTGCATAAAAAACCATAGAAAGTGATTTTCCAGAACCTTGAGTATGCCAAAAAACACCAATTTTTCCATCACCCAAAACTGCTTGTTTTGTTCGTTCTACAGCTTTTCTAACTGCAAAATATTGATGATATCCAGCTAAAATCTTAAAAGAATTGATTCCTTCGTTATTAAAACAAATAAAGTTTTTTATGATATCTAAAAGTCTCTCTTTTTGGAAAATCCCTTCAAAAAATGTTGTAAAATCTGCAAAAGATTTTGATTCAATATTTCCGTCTTTTGTTTTCCATTCCATAAAACGATCTTCGCCAGAAGTGATAGTTCCCGCTTTGCTTGTAAGTTGATCAGACATAACACAAATGCAGTTGTAAATGAACATAGAAGGAATTTCTTGCATGTAATTTCTGATTTGAGTGTAGGCTTCGCTAGCGTCAGTTTGTTCACGACTTGGAGATTTTAATTCAAAAAGGCAAATTGGAATTCCATTTAAAAAGATTAAAACATCAGGGCGTTTATTAGATTTTTCAATAAAAGTCCACTGATTTGCAACAATAAAGGAATTATTATTGATATTTTGAAAATCTACAATGTAAATAATTTCTGATTCTATTTGACCATTTTGTGAAAAAGAAACTTCAATTCCGTTTTGAAGATAATCCATAAAAAGAGCATTCTTTTTTACAAGGTCGGCATTTTCAAAATTACGCAGTTTTTGCAAGGCCTCAGAAATTCCTTGAGAACTTGCCATTGGATTTATACGAAAAATTGATTCTTCAAGAACAGAATTATACAACGGTGAATGCAAATCTCTTTCAACATTTGGACCATAAACGTGACTATATCCCAAAACGTCAGAGAATAATTCGATTAAACAATTTTCGTAAGAATCTTCACCGTAAATTGGCAAAATGATTTCTTTCCTTAAAAGTAGATTCTAATTTAATAAGTTTATCATCATAATGGGTTTTCAGCAATGAAGAATAATGTTTCTTTGATTTTTCGATATATCGAAAAAATCAAGAAGAATTTTAGCAAGTTTTCGATGTATCGAAAAAAATAAAACCACTTACCTATTAGGTAATTTTTACTTGACATATCACTATATCTACACTATATTACCCAATAGGTAACTTGATGGAAATTGACTACGAAAATTCTGAAATACAAAAATACTTCTCAGATTTATGCGATGTTCAAAATTCCAAAAATTTACTCCAAAGAAAAATAGGTCAACAACTTGCTAGAAAATCAAAGCAAAGAATTGTTCAACTAAAAAGTTCAGCTACCTTTCAAAAGTATCTGAACCTGCACCTTGGAAATCCACATAGCTTAACCGGAAATATGGATACATATTACGGTGTGGATTTAGATAAGCATACACGGCTAATAATTCAGCCTGTTCCACCAGATTTATCTTCTGAAGCGTTGAAAATTTGTGAAACAGTAAAAATTATTGGAATTGTAGATTATCATGGAGACAAAAATGAATGGCTTATCTCGTGAGATGATTATTCATCCTGGGGAAACATTAAAAGAAGTTCTTGAAGATAGAGAAATGTCTCAACAAGAACTTGCTTTAAGAACTGGAGTAACTCCAAAACATATTAGCACTGTTCTTAGTGGTGAAAAAAATATTTCGGTTAGTTTTGCAAAAAAACTTGAATACGCATTGGATATTGATGCAGAATTTTGGATGAATCTTCAAAATTTATATGATAAAGAACTGTTTGAATTTGATGAATTACATTCAATATCAAAAGAAGAAATTGATATTTTTAAGGGAAAGAAAGATATTTTTGACTTTATTGTAAATAAAAACTTTATTCCCAAAATAAAGCAAATAGAACAAAATATTCTTGAATTAAGAAAATATTTAAATGTAAGCAATTTAACTTCTATACCCTCTCTTGTTTCTTCTGGGGCTTTTAGAGCACAAACTTCTGTAAAATATGATTCTTATGGTTTATTTGCTTGGCAAAAAATATGTGAATCTTTAGCTTCAGAAATAGAAACAGAAGATATTTCTTACGAAGATCAAATAAAAAAATTGCTTGATGTATGTCCTAAAATAAAAGAACTATCTTTTTTGCCTCAAAATGAATTAGTAACAAAACTTCAACAATATTTTGGTAGTTGTGGAATTGCTTTTGTAATAGCTCCATCTTTTAAAAAAGTTCCTGTTCAAGGATTTATTAAAACTTCTCAAGAAGGTAAAACCATTATTGCGATGACATTTCGCCAATGTCGCTCGGATATATTTTGGTTTACACTTTTTCATGAAATTGGACATTTTATAAACGGCGATTCAAAACAAAAATTCATTGATTTTGAATCAGCAGAAAATGCAAAAGAAACAAAAGCAAACTTATTCGCAGAAAATTCACTAATAGAAAAAAATGCATATTACAACTTTGTAAATGCACAAAATTTTTCTTTATCTGCAATAAAAGCATTTGCAAAAACTCAAAATATTTTGCCAACAATTGTTATTGGTCGTCTTCAAAATGATTCATATCTTAAATGGAGTGATTTTACAGACGAGTTTGTGAAGTATGAAAAGATGTAAGGAGAAAAAGATATGACATGCATAGATTTTGTAGAATCAAACTCACATTGTTTTAAATGTAATAAATCTATAAAAACAAATATTGCTATTTTACATAACGGAAC
>JAZUSR010000168.1:0-7379 GCA_045606765.1 Treponema sp. | reverse complement strand
TAATTCAAAACAAAATATTTCTAACAACACGGTTTCTATTGACTCCCTTTCTGAAAAAATTAAAAATTGTTTACGATGTTCACTTTCAAATAATCGTACAAACCCAGTTTTGGGAGTTGGTGTAGAAAATCCGTTAGTTTTAGTAATTGGCGAACAACCAAATGACGAAGAAGATTTACAAGGAATTTCGTTTGCAGGACAAATTGGACAATTGCTTGATAAGATGCTTTCTGCAATTTCACTAAGCAAAAATCAAAACTGTTACCTTACAAATATTGTAAAATGTAAAACACAAATGTCCAAAGATCCTCTCAATGAACAAATTAGTGCATGTTATAGTTTTATTGAAGCACAAATAAATATTTTAAAACCAAAAATGATTTTAATACTTGGAAAAAACGCATCTCAAACTATGTTTAGAACATATTTAGATTTAAATTCGCTTCGTGGAAAAATTCAAGATTACAAAGGAATTCCAATAATGGCAACTTACAACCCAAGTGAATTAATTCAAAACCAAGCATTAAAAGTTTATGCATGGCAAGATTTAAAATTATTCAGAGAAAAATTAAAAGAAATCGCTCCTCAGTATGAATTAAATTTTAATAAGGAATAAAAGTGCAATACTTAGAAATTGCACTTAATGTGCCAATCAATCAAACATTTACTTACTCAGATTTACCTGATGGAACTGAAAAAATTCTACTAAATGAAAAAAGTATACAAAATGAGTTAATTCCTACAAAAAGAAATAAGTCAGTAAAAAACTTTAAAAGTGAAATCGGGAAAAGAGCGGAAGTCAAATTTGGAAACAGAAGATTAATTGGAATAATTTTAAAAATTTATGACAAACTTCCAGAAAATCTTCCATACGACAAATCAAAAATTAGACCAATTATAAGAGTTCTTGATGAAAAGCCAATTCTTACTTTTGAACTTATCAACATTGGAAAATGGATGTCAAATTATTACATAACACCAATTGGAGAAGTTCTTTCATCAATAATTCCATCAGGAAAAAAAGAAACAGAAGCTTCTGCATTTTCTTTTGTAGAAGAATTCCCAAATAACAAAGAAATCATTCTTTCTGATGAACAAAAAAAAGCAATAGATGAAATTTTAAATTCAGATTTTTCGTCTAATAACTATCATTATTTATATGGAACAACGGGAAGTGGAAAAACCGAAGTTTTTTTACAAGTTGCAAAAGCTATACTAAAAAAAGGAAAAGGCATTATTTATTTAGTTCCAGAAATAGGACTTACACCACAAGTAATAGAAGATGTTTCATTACGATTTGGTTCAACAGTTGCAGTCTTACATTCTGGCTTAACACCAAGTCAAAGACTTTCTGAATGGAATAGAATTTTAAATAAAGAAGCTCGAATAGTTATTGGAGCACGAAGTGCAGTTTTTGCACCTGTTCCGGACTTAGGATTAATTATCATCGATGAAGAACACGACGGTTCCTATAAATCTAATATATCACCTCGTTATCATGCTCGGCAAGTTGCAATGTATAGAACTTCAAAACTAAAAATCCCTTTGATTTTAGGTAGTGCAACTCCATCAGTTGAAAGTTGGCATTCTATTAGTAATGAACAATTTATTTGTCACAAATTAACAAAACGCTTAGCTGGTGGAGTTGCACCAAAAATAAACTGTATTGACTTGTCATTAGAAAACATTCAGGGACAATGTATTTCGACAAAGCTCCAAAAAGAAATTGAAAATACATTACAAGAAAAAAGACAAGTCATTTTATTTTTGAACCGTCGTGGTTTTAATCATTTTTTTAGATGCTCATCTTGTGGATATGAATTAAAATGCAAAAACTGTTCTGTTGCACTAACTTATCATAAAAGCACAAACAGATTAAAATGTCACTACTGTGGATGGTCAATAAATCCCCCTTCAAGTTGTCCAAATTGTAATTCATTTGACATCGGATATTCTGGATTTGGAACAGAATATATTGAATCTGAAGTTAAAGCAAAATTTCCTAATGCCCGAATTTTAAGAATTGACACAGATTCTTTAACCAAAAAAAATGAACTAAAAGATAAAATCGATGCTTTTAAAAAAGGTGAATATGATATATTACTCGGAACCCAAATGATTGCAAAAGGATTAAATTTTAAAAATTTAAAACTTGTAGGAATAATCCTTGCAGATACATCCCTTCACTTACCAGACTTTAGAGCATCCGAAAAAACTTTTTCATTAATTACACAAGTTGCAGGAAGAGCCGGAAGATATTTTCCTGATGGAATCGTTTTTGTACAAACATACACTCCATTTGCAGAAAGTATTTATTTTGCATGCAAAGGAAAAACAAATGAATTTTATTCTTCAGAAATAACTCAAAGAAAAATGTTTGATTTTCCACCATTTTCAAGATTAGTACGATTAGTTTTTCGCTCACCAAATTTAGAAGATTCGAAATCTACAGCATGCAACGCAAAGCAAATTTTAGAAAATAAACTAGATGAATTTAAAAAGAAATTTAGTGAACAAGCAGAAGATGTTGAAATTTTAGGCGAATCAGAATGCCCACTTCAAAAAATATCAAGTAATTATCGATATCAAATTTTATTAAAATCAAAAAATATCTCAATTTTACAACAACTTGTTTCACATTTAATTTATGATTTTACTCATCCAAATAATGTATATATTGAAATTGATATTGATCCAATAAATCTTTTGTAAAAATTAATAACTATTTTTTTATACTTTTTCCATCATGACGAATTCCATCAAAACTGACATTCCATAAAAATAATCCCTGAGGTGGAGCCGTAGGACCAACTTTACTTCTATCTTTGCTTTCTAGAACTTCTTTAAAATAATTTTCATCTTTTCCATTTTTTTCAAAATAAATTAAAGAACCGACTATCGACCTAACCATTTTCCATAAAAATGCATTTGCAGAAATTTCAAAAACCAAAGCTTTGCCACAAGGAGTTAAATCTTGATAAAAAAAATGAGCTTTTTCCAAATATCGAAATGTAGAAATACTTTGATCCCCACTGGCCGCAAAAGTTGCACAATCGATTTCACCTTTGAGACACGATGCCATTTTATTTAAAACTTCAACATTAGGATTATTACTGATATTCCAAACATAAGGCATTTGAGTTGCAAGAGCATTATGATTTGGAACAATAAAATATCTATATGTTCTAACAGTTGCGTTAAATCGTGATGAAAAACCAATAGGGACTTCTTTAGATTCTAAAACTCTTATATCCTGTGGCAATAAAGAATTTAATGCCACAGCGTATTTTTCTTCACTCATAGAATCAATATCACTTTCAAAATTTGCAACTTGTCTTACTGCGTGAACTCCACTATCTGTTCTTCCTGAACCTTGTAAAGAAATTTTTCTTTTGTGAATTTTTTCTAATACATTTTCAATTTCACCTTGAACAGTACGAACAGGTTTCCCTTTATCACTTTTATCTTGTCGTTGCCATCCGGCAAAATTTGTTCCATCGTAAGATAATGTAAGTAAAATATTTTTCAAAAGAAAATCCTTTTAACTAAAATCAATAGTTTGACTGTTTTCAAGTTCTTTCGTAAGTTGTTCATACAAATTACGAGAATGCTCCAAAAGAGGTCCTGGTTTTTCTTTAGTAGTTTTACCAAGCCCAAAGATTCTTGCAATTGCAATTTTTGATTCATCAAGTTTTTTTAATCGCAATGAAATATCTTCTGTTTGACCATATTTATATTCTAAAAGTCCACATAAATAAATTACTCCATCCCAACCATAATTCTTATCTGAATCAGGCCCCATATTTGCTAATGTTGAACTTTTTTCAACACGAGCAGTTTCATTAATTACAGCTTGTTGATAAAAGAAAATTGCTTTTCGATAAAAAATATCTGACACTACATTAAAATTGTGCCCCGGACATTCTTCTTCAAGTTCCTGACAAAGCCACGCAAGTCTTAATGTTAAAATTGCTCTTTTCATAGTTGGCAAATATGATAAATCAACTTCATCATATGTTAAAATTGCTAAATAATACATTGCAGCTCCATCGAGCAATGTTCTATTTCTTGTTAAATCATAATATGGAAAAATTGAATTTACACATTCTTTTCTCTCTTCTGTTTTACTGTAAATTCTTTTTAAAGATTTTTCATCTTTAATATCTGTAAAATCATTCCAAAAAAAAGCAGCATGACAATTAGGGCAAGCTCCAATTGTGTATATCAGAGGATAAATTTTTCCAAATTTTGCAGAAGGAATATACAAACGATGAAGTTCATCTGTTAATTTTCCTGCATTCATTCGTCCATTACCACTCAACATTTCTTCTCGCTGAAATTCTTTATTACAAACAGGGCAAGTACATTTTTTCTTTGACCAATATGAAATTGCAGGCTTTTTGCCTTCAGTCTTATTTTTACTTTTACTAACGGCCATTTTATATTCCTTAAATAATAAAATTTCTATTTATATTATAACAAAAAAAATCTAGTTTTCAATAACAACATTAGCAATTGCATATTCTTTTTCATGAGACAATGAAAGATGAATTTTTGCACTTTTACAAATTGAATCAAACAATTCTTTTGCAGAATTTTCTAAAACCAAATAAGGTTTTCCATTTGGTTCATTTAAAACATAAACATCCTTCAAATCAAATCCTGTAATTCCCGTACCAATTGCTTTTGAAAATGCTTCCTTTGCAGCAAAACGCACAGCCAATTTTTGACTTAATGCAGAAATTTGTCTTTCTGACAATTCACACTTTGAAACAAATGAAATTTCATTTTTATTAAAAAATCGCTCAATCATTTGAGGATTTTGAATCCATTTTTTAAATCTTGCAACTTCAACTAAATCTATTCCAATTCCTACAATCATTAATTTTACTCTTTTATATTTTCTTCAATCTTTTTTTCAATCGTTTTTTCAGTTTTATCTAAAGTTTGACTTTCTAGATTTTCTTTTTTATCTGAAACCACAACTTTTACAACCTGATGACTCTGAGTTTCAATTTTAAATGCATCTTGTACTGCTATCGAAATAGGAAGCTCATATTCTCCAGCTTTTGTAATATGAGAGCAATCAACTTGAATTGTGTACTCAGAAGGGAAAAATCTTTCGACAACTAATTCAGCCCCGGAAATTGTAAATGAAACATTTTCAGAAGATGTAATTTCAAACTTTGAATCTAAATTAGCAAAGAACACAGGACAATTTGAATATGTTTTTTCAACTAAAGAAGTTTGAAAAAATGCAGTAGATTCAACTTGTTTTGGTGAAACAATTGTAATAAATTTATTTAAATTTAAAAGTGAAAGTTTTTCAGAAAAATCATCTTTCCTTTCTGAAATATACAATTCTTGAGTATTAATCTCTTTAACATTTTCTACCATCGATTTTGGGCCTTCAATGATAGCAACCTGAGGGGTAACTTTATTTTCTTTTAATTCATATCCATGTAAAGGATTTCCAACAATAGGAACAACTATTGGAACTGACTTTCTTACTTTGCTTTCAAGTTTTACTGTATATGTATTTGGTGAAACTGTTAATTCAACAGGATCATTTAAAATTATATCTTTTGATAACGATAAATTAATTGGAACAGCATATGTTCCTTCCCTAGTGTAATAACTAAAATCAATTACAGCTTGAATATCTGCACTAGTAATAGTTGTAATAGTTTGAGGTTTTGTACGAATTGTAACTAAAACATTTGATGGAATTCCGCTTGAGCGTTGCAAAGCCCCATCTTCAACCGCTTGTAAAGGAACATTAAAACTTCGTTTTTCCAATTGAGATGTTAGGCCAAAAACAAATAAAATAATTGCTGCAATAATACATAGTGTCTTGGGAAACCAATTATGCATTATTTTTTTAAGAATTGATTCTATATTCATCTATTGTGTCCTCAATTTGTTGTGAATCAGAAGTAATTTCAAGAAGTTCTTCCAATGTTTTTGTTAATTCATTAATCGATAAATCATAATAAAGCTTTGAATCATATGCTAAACTGATAGCTCCTGTTTCTTCTGATACAACTAAAACAACAGCATCTGTTTGTTCAGCAAGTCCCAAAGCTGCTCTATGACGAGTTCCAAAAGTCTTTTTTATATCAAATTGTTCACTTAAAGGTAAAAAACAACCAGCTGCAACAATTTTTCCATTTTCTATAAAGCAAGCAGCATCATGTAATGGTGTATCATGGCTATAAATTGTATATAAAAGTGCAGACGATAATTTAGCATCAAGTCTAGTCCCTGTCTCAATATACTCTTCCATCTTAGTCTGACGAACAAACACTGCTAACATTCCACGCTTCATTTTTGATAATTGATCTGCTGCAATCAAAACAGCATCAACATGAGTATGTTTTAATCGCTGACCAAGGGTAAACCATTCTCGCTGCCCTAATTTTAGAATAATTTTTCTTAATTCAGGTTGGAACACTACAACAAAGCAAACTAATAAACCAGGTGCGAAAGTATTAAAAATCCATAAGAATGTATTTAATTTTAGAACTGTTGCTAATAAATAAAAAATTGCAATTAAAATAGCAGTCTTTAAAATCTGCATTCCATTTGTTTTCATCAAAAGTATGTACGCTTTATATAAAACAAATGCAATAACTGCAATATCAATAATTGGAGCAATATATGAATATATTTTAGTTATTTGTTAATATGCTGGCATTTAAAATTCCTTTTAATACATCTAAAGATTCTATAGCTTCTTTTACATCATGTACACGAATAAATTTTGCACCATTGATTACAGAATATAAATTAGCACTAATCGTACCTATAAGTCTATTATCAACAGTATTCCCTGTCAATTTTTCAAGAAAAGATTTTCTAGAAAGAGCCATCATCACAGGAAACTCTGAATTACAAATTTTTTTACAATTTTTAATTAAAGTTAAATTTGCATCTAAATCTTTTGCAAATCCAATTCCAGGATCCACAATAATTTTATTTTTTTCAATGCCTTTTTCAATTGCAAATTGAATTCGACTAAGTAAGTAATCATTTACTTCATTAAAAACATTTTCATAATTTGTATACTCTTGCATTATAACAGGATTTTTTCTTTTATGCATTAAAATAACAGGAATTTTTTCTTTACTAACATATTCAACCATTTGTTCATCATCTTCAAGAGCTGAAATATCATTTAAAATATCTGCTCCTTGTTCAACACAGGCTTTTATAACATTCTTTTTTCGAGTATCAATTGAAATAGGAATATTTGAAACTTTTCTTATTTTTTTAACAAGTGGAATTAATTTTTTTAATTCATCATTTTCTGAAATATATTCGGCACCTGGTCTAGAACTTTCAGCCCCAATATCTAAAATATCTGCCCCTTGCTCAAT
>JAZUSR010000167.1:0-9974 GCA_045606765.1 Treponema sp. | reverse complement strand
TTGTTTTATTTTATAAAAAACACGGGAGCTTTCGTATAAAGAAGGCTGAGAGTAGGATGAATTCCTAGACCGAACCTGATTTGGATAATGCCAACGTAGGGAATTATATTTTCTGTATGCACAGTCCGAACAGGCCTAAATTTATTTTACGAGGTTTGTTATGTTCAAAAAAACTTTTCAAACTGTGCGAGACACAGTTCCTTTAATCCACAACATTACTAATTATGTTACTGTAAACGATGTTGCTAATGCGCTTTTGGCGTGTGGTGCTAGTCCTATTATGTCTGATGACGCAATGGAAGTTGAAGAAATTACTTCTATTTGTGGTGCTCTTAATATTAATATTGGCACGTTGAATCAAAACACAATTCCTTCTATGTTTTTGGCTGGAAAAAAAGCAAATGAATTGAATCACAAAGTTTTGCTTGATCCTGTTGGGGCGGGGGCAAGTAGCCTTAGAACTAAGACCGCGATGGATTTGATTGAAAAAGTAAAATTTGATGTTATTCGCGGGAATATTTCTGAAATTAAAGCCATTGCTGGTTCTTCTAGTAATACAAAAGGGGTTGATGCTTCTAGTTTGGATGCTGTTACTGAAGAAAATCTTGATGAAGCGGTAAGTTTTATGAAAGATTTGGCACGTCGTTTTGGTTGTGTTGTGGCGGCAACTGGTGAATTTGATTTGGTTAGTGATTCTGAGCGTTGTTTTGTTATTAAAAACGGAAAACCACAAATGGAAAAAATTACTGGAACTGGGTGTCAGTTGAGCGGAATTATTACTGCTTTTATTTGTGCAAATGCTGACTGTGTTTTGGAAGCAACTGCTGCAGCAATTTGTCTTATGGGACTTGCCGGAGAAATTGCTTTTGAAAAACTTTTACCTGGGGAAGGAAATTCAACTTATCGTAACAAAATTATTGATGCAATTTATAATATGACGGCGGAAGATTTGCAAAAGGGTGCAAAATATGAAATTAGATAAAAAATCGCTTTTGTTGTATGCAGTAACAGACAGAAGTTGGACAGAAGATGCTTCTCTTTATGAGCAAGTTGAACAAACTTTAAAAGGTGGAACAACTTTTGTTCAGTTGCGAGAAAAAGATTTGTCTTATGAAGATTTTTTACAAGAAGGAAAAGAGATTCAAGAGCTTTGTAAAAAGTATCAGGTTCCTTTTGTAATAAATGATAATGTGCAGTTGGCAAAAGAACTTGATGCGGACGGGGTTCATATTGGTCAAGATGATATGAAAATTTGTGATGCTAGAAATCTTATTGGAAGTAATAAGATTTTGGGTGTTTCGGTGCAAACTGTGGAAGATGCAATTTTTGCCGAAAGAGAAGGAGCCGACTATCTTGGTGTTGGGGCGGTTTTTTCTACAAGTACAAAGCTTGATGCGGTTGATGTTTCTTACCAAATGCTTAAAGAGATTTGTGCGGCGGTGAAGATTCCGGTTGTGGCAATTGGGGGAATTAATAAAAATAATATTCTTGATTTGCAAAATAGCGGGATTTGTGGTGTTGCGGTGATAAGTGCAATTTTTGCAGAGGATGATATCGAAAAAGCAACAATTGATTTGTTAAAAATTGCACAGTCGGTATTTTAATTTGTTGAATGAATAAAATAAAAGGGGGTTTTCATATGAAAACTGCATTAACAATTGCCGGAAGTGATTCTAGCGGGGGAGCTGGAATTCAGGCAGATTTAAAAACAATGATTTCTAATGGTGTTTATGGAATGAGTGCAATTACTGCATTAACTGCCCAAAACACAACTGGAGTTTCTGCAATTATGGAAGTTACTCCGGAATTTTTGGAAGAGCAAATTAAAATGTGTGTAACAGACATTATGCCAAATGCAGTAAAAACTGGTATGGTTGCTTCTTCAAAACTTATAGAAGTGATTGCAAAGTCTATTAAAAAATATAAGTTGCAAAATGTAGTTGTTGATCCTGTGATGGTTGCAACAAGTGGGGCAACATTAATTACCGATGAAGCAATTCAAACATTAAAAGAAAATCTTTTACCACTTGCCACATTAATTACACCAAATATTCCAGAAGCCGAAATTCTTTGTGGGTTTTCAATTAATTCAAAAGAAGATATGGAAAAGGCTGCAAAAGATATTTTTAAAAAATATGGCTGTGCTGTTTTGCTAAAAGGTGGTCACAACTTAAATGACGCCAACGATTTTTTATTAACAAAAGATGAACAAGTTTGGTTTGCGGGAAAAAGAATTAATAACCCAAATACTCACGGAACAGGTTGTACCCTTTCTAGTGCAATTGCTTCAAATCTTGCAAAAGGAAAATCTTTAAAGGATTCTGTTCAAAATGCAAAAGATTACATTAGCAACGCTTTAAGTGCAATGTTAGATTTGGGAAAAGGAAGCGGACCTTTGAATCATGGGTATATGATTGCAGAATAAATTGGGAGAAAGAATAAAATTGAAGAAAATATTTAATAATGGTTTAATTTGGTTTGGAGCGGCACTTTCAATTGCCGAAATAAAGACGGGAACATCGTTTGCTTCTTTGGGATTTTCTAAAGGATTGTTGGCAATTGTAATTGGTCATATTATTGGTGGAATTTTGTTGTTTTTAAGCGGTTACATTGGTGGATTATGCAGAAAAAGTTCAATGGAAACAACAAAAATCAGTTTTGGGGCAATTGGAAGTAAATTTTTTGCTTTAATTAATATTGTTCAGTTGATTGGTTGGACAGGAATTATGATTTATGATGGTTCTAATGCAATTAATCATATTTTTGGAATTGGCAACTGGGTTTGGTGTTTAATAATTGGTGCTTTAATTATTTTGTGGATTTTTATAGGAATTTCTAATATTGGAAAAATCAATTCTTTTGCAATGGGTGCTTTATTCATTCTTACAATAATTTTAAGCGTTAAGATTTTTTCTTCATCAACAGTTTTTGAAAAACCTTTAGAACAAGGATTGTCTTTTGGTGGTGCTTTGGAACTTGCCATTGCAATGCCTTTGTCTTGGCTTCCTTTAATTAGTGATTATACAAAAGACTGTGAAAAACCTTTTGCAACAACTTTGGTGAGTGCTGTAACTTATACTTTGGTAAGTATTTGGATGTATTTAATTGGAATGGGATTAGCAATTTTTACACAAGAAACAAATCTTTCGGTAATAATTTTGCAAATGGGAATGGGCGTTGTTGGTTTATTTGTAATTATTTTTTCAACTGTTACTACAACTTTTATGGACGCTTTTTCGGCAGGTGTTTCTTCAAAAACAATTTCAAATAAAATGAATGAAAAACTTAATGCAGTTTTTGTTACTGTAGTTGGTGTTTTGGGAGCAATTTTACTTCCACTACAAAATATAGAAGGCTTCTTATATTTTATAGGTTCGGTTTTTGCCCCAATGATTGCAATTTTACTTACTGATTATTTTGTGTTAAAAACCGATAATTCCCAAAAAAATTTTTGTACATCCAGAATGATTATATGGTTTGTAGGTTTTTTGGCATACAGATTTTTTATGCATTTTGATTTAGCAATAGGAAGCACTTTGATGTGCATTTTATTTACATTTTTATGCACATGTTTGGCTTTTCGTGTTAAAGCTTAGTTTATTATCTTTGGCGTTTGTTTGACTTTGTAATTAGAAGAAGTCTTAAAAGTGAACCGATAGCAGTTAATGCAGAAGCAACATAAGTTAAAGCCGCTGCCGAAAGAACTTTTTTAGTACTTTTTAACTCTTCAGAATCTAAAGTATTACTTTCTTTTAAGATTTTAAGAGCTCGGTTTGAAGCATTGTATTCAACAGGAAGTGTAACAAGGTAAAAAAGAACAGCTCCTCCGAAAAGCAATAATCCAATGTTTGAAATTAATTGGAAGAGAGCTAAGTTTGATTGAGCTTCAGCGGTTTGCCCCATTGCAATACCAATGACAGCAAGGGTTGGACCAATTTTTGAACCGAGGTTTGCAACAGGAACTAGTGATTTTCTTAAATTTAATGGACTATAATTTGTAGCGTGTTGAATGGCATGACCAGTTTCATGAGCTGCGACTCCAATTGCTGCAATTGAAGTACTGTTAAAGGTTGAATCAGATAAACTTAAAACTTTATTTGTTGGATTATAGTTATCACTTAGAGAACCATTTATGTGAGCAATTTTTACATCAGTAATGCCATTTTTTTGAAGTAGATATTTTGCAGCTTGTGCACCGGTAATTCCTCTTTTACTTTTAACTTTATCGTAAGTAGAAAATCTATTCTTAACCAAAAATTGTGCATACATACTCAAAAGAGCAGCAGGCAAAACAAAAAGTAAAACGGTGTAATCCATTATCAAACCTCGGAATAAAAGATATATAATATTTTAACTTATAAATTTATTTTTACAAGTATAATTTGACTATTTGGTAGATTTTTTTAAGTTTTGAAAGATTTTAAGGTGAATGAAATTTTATAACATTTTCTTCTATATATAATGTAAATAATCAAAGAAATGAATAAAGATAAATGACAAAATGTATTTTCTAAACTATATTAGGGGTAGAAGGTTTTTTATGGAAATGATTGTTTATTTATTAATAATTTTAGTTTTGGCAATAATTGTAATTGTGTTAGCAATTTCTTTGATACGAGTTAGTAAATATTCAGAAAGTGGAATTATATCTGAAAAACTTGGAAAATATGAAACAAAATTAGATATTTATGAAAAGAATATTAAAGATGAATTTTCACGAAATCGAAAAGAATTTTCTGAATTAAATTCTTTTGCTAGAAAAGAAAATGTAGAAACCTTAATTAATTTTCAGCATTCAATAAATGGAAAATTTGACAGTTTGACAAAGAATACTCATGAATCAATGGTAAATAGTCTTACAAAATTTATGGAGACATTATCACAAAGATTAGATGTTTTAACAAAGACAACAAAAGAAACAATGATTCAGCAACAGCAAATGGTTCAACATAGTTTAAAATCTATTCAAGATAGTAATGAAAATAAACTTGAACAGATGAGATTAACAGTAGATGAAAAGCTTCAAACAACATTAGAAAAACGATTGACAGGTTCATTTGAAATTGTAACAAAGCAACTTGAGGCTGTTCAAAAAGGACTTGGTGAAATGCAAACTTTAGCAAATGATGTTGGTGGATTAAAACGCGTTCTGACAAATGTTAAAACAGCAGGTTCAATGGGAGAAGTTCAACTTGAAGCCCTTTTGTCACAAATACTTTCTCCAGAACAATATTTAAAAAATGCGCATCCAAATCCAAATAATGAAAAAAATGTAGTTGAATTTGCGGTAAAACTTCCATCAAAAGTGTCAAAAAATGAATTCGTACTTTTGCCAATAGATTCAAAATATCCAGCAACTGTTTGGGATAATCTTTCAACGGCTTATGAACAAGCTGATAAAGATGGAATTGAATTTTATAAAAAAGCATTGATAAATGATATAAAGAAAATGGCAAAAGATATAAAAGAAAAATACATTGAAGTTCCGTACACGACAGACTTTGGATTGATGTTTTTACCATTTGAAGGATTATTTTCAGAAATTATTAGAATTCCGGGGCTTTTTCAAGAGATACAAAATACCTTTAAAGTTACAATAGCAGGACCTACGACTTTGGGAGCTTTTTTAAATAGTTTACAAATGGGATTTCGTACACTTGCAATTCAAAAAGAAACTTCGAAAGTGTGGGACTTACTTAGTTCTGTAAAAAGTGAATTTGGAAAATTCGGCGATATTTTAGCAGCCACAAAAAAGAAGTTGGAATCAGCAACGAGTGAAATTGAAAAAGCAGAAAATCGTAGTCGGCAAATAGAAAAGAAACTTGTTAAAGTAGAGTCTTTGCCTGAATCAAATTTAGAAATTGAAATTAATCCTATGTAAAAATTAAAATAAATAAGATATTTTTTTTAAGTAAGTATGGTATAATAAGGGACGCTGTTCCACCGTAAGATTGTATCGACATTTTTTGTTTTTTTTAGTGGAAAGTGGAAAACAGTTTGGTGGATGTGACGCTGTCCTGTCTTTTTAGGAGGAAATGAAATGGAAAAAATAGACAAAGGAATAAAAATTAGACCTTTGGGATTTCTTTCTATTTTTTGTGTAATATTATTTTTTTTTACTTTGTTCTGCATATTTGATTCATTGATTCAAAATGATATTAACCAAATAGAAATTATAAAAGATTTTCTATTTGCTTTTTGTGTAAGTTTTGTTTTTCTATTACCAATTCTTGGACAAAAAATTGTAGTGAAGAATAAAAAAATGTCAGTATATTTATGGGGGAAAAACAAATATACATTTGATTTGACTGTTCCTCATGAAGCAGACTTCGGATTTTATTGTCAAGATAAACTTTCTAAGTTATTACATGGTGGGAATAGAAAATTGGATTCTGTACAAGTAAAAAATGAAAAACAAAAAGTAAGTTTTCCTGTTGATTTTTACTCTACAAATCAAATACGCACAATAGTATTTATTTTGAATAATTCGGTGAATGATAAATTCAAAGATTGTCGGCTTAATGGGCAAGAAACATATCTTATAAATGCACATCTTGTGCGAAGTGTTTATAAAGCAGACTTATTAAAACAGAAACATTGTGAGTTCTGTATGAAAAAATTTATCTTTGGTAACGAATCTGAGAAATTATATGCAACGAAAAATCTTAAATACTGGATTTGCGAAAAATGTTTTGAAGATTTTAAAGACATGTTTAAATTTAAGCTTCTCAAGAATAAACAAAAGAATAAATAGAATATTATAGAAAGTTTGTAAAATGGTTCATCTAAATGTAAAAAATTAAAATAAATAAGATATTTTTTTAAAGTAAGTATGGGAATTTTTCCCATGATTGATTAGAAATGTTGATTTGTGGTATAAGGTGATGTTAGATGGATAGTCGGACATGGTGCTTTTGGTAAAAGAATCAGGAGAAATAATGAAGACTTTATATTGCGATAAATGTGGCAAACCTTTTTCGTTTGAAAAATCAAAATTTTATTCATATTCTCATAACTGCAAAAAATGCGGAAATCGTATGGAAGTTTTAACATGCGAAAAATGCAATCATTCTTTCGTATTTACAGGAATTCGTAAAGGTCCCACAAATTATATTTTTTGTGATGAATGTGAATATTGTATTGAAGCAACTTCTGAGTATGGCTTTGGTCCGACAATGCCTGCAATGATTTTTAAGGGAAGCCGACTGCTGTGCCATATCAAAGGTGCTAGAACATTTCTTGATGCAAATAATAATAAACTTGATATAAAAGTTCCCTTAGAAATGCAAAAAGGAAGTCTTTATATAAGGATTTTTACCCTTTGTCCTTATGTTGCAAAATATATTATGGATAAGGAAAGAGCTGAAAAAAAAGAAGATTGAAAAATTTAATGGTGAAACAAAATAGAAGTTCAGAATATTTGTTTGTACTAAGAAAGGCTGGGAAATAAGCAACAAAATGGGGAAAAGTCCAAACATCAGCCTTTCCCCAAACTCCCAGCAAATAAACTTACTTTTCTTTTTTGTTATATTTTACTGCCATTATAATAGAATAAACTAGCATAAAAATTACTGCAAAAGCTGTGGCTGCAATGAAAGCAATTTTTCCGATTGGTGTGAAGCAGGTTATCAAAATGAACAAACCTAGCAACACAAGAATAAAGCCTGAAACACGGTGAACTTTTCGCCAAACTTCTGGATTGTTCATTGTCCAAGGAGCTCGAACGCCAATAAGATGATTTGGTTCAGTTTTTGGAAGATAATTTCCAATAATCATAAAAAGTATTCCAAGAATAATTGCCACAAATTGGAATGTTTCAATATTTTTCCCGATTGGTTTTAGAAGCATAAAAATTCCCACAGCACAAGCTAAAATTGGAATAATCCAGTAAGTAACATTTACAACTTTTTGATTGTATTCTTTTTTTGAAAAAGTGATAATAAGGTGCATTATCAAATTTATTACAAACAAAACAAGTGGCATTGTGAGGATTCCCCAAAGTTTTGGAAGAGTCCAAGTGGCTTGGTCATTCCAACCGTATTGTTGTGGAATGTTTTCAGGCAATTTGTCCCAAAGGATAAATCCTACAATAATTGGAACAAGGCAAAGTAGGCTTGTAATAAAAAATGTTAAGTTAAAAATTGATTTTTTCTCTGACATAAAAATTCTCCTATAAAAAGTTTTGTAAAAGTGATGATAAAATGCTTATTTTTTGAATTGACTAAACCAAAGCATCAATTCTTCAAAAACACTTGCATTTAACTCGTAAAAAATAAAGTTCTTTTGTCTCGATTCCCGAACTAAATCGGCCTTTTTCAAAATCGAAAGATGATAAGAAATTGTAGCGTTTGTCATATCGAATTTTGCTGCAATATCTCCAGCTGAAAGTTGCCCAGATTTTAGCAGTTCCAGAATTTCTCGACGAGCAGGGTCTGACAATGCTTTGAAAGTATCAGCAAAAGCCATAATTCTTTTAAAATCTCTCCTTAATTTGTTTAGTATTTAGATAATTTTCTAATTAGAAGTTTTTCTAAATACTTTATACAACAGGATAAAAAACTTGTCAAGAACTATTTAGAAAAAAATCGAAATAGGTTTGGTGGTTTTTTGGTGAATACTGACAAGACAATAATTGGACGATTTATAGAAAAGTATTTTTTATCTAGAAACATGGATTTTGATATTGATGTTCTTTCAGTAAAAAATGAAGAACAGTTTTATTATGAAGCCAAGATAACATAAATCATACTTCAAATATTATGGAATTCAATTTCAAAATTGTCAAGATAACTATATATAAAGAATAACACTTTTCTATTAACAAGTTTAGTTACTTGCTTTGTATAAAAACTTTGGTTATCATAAAAATTATGATTTCAAATATCAACAAAAAATATTGTTTCAAGATTTCTTTGATTTACTTTGTTAGTGTTTTATTTGTCAATTTAATGGGAATGCTTTTTCCAATGGCTATGGATTTTCCAACTATTGAAGAAGGTAGTATGATAAAATGGATTGCTTTTACAGATGATCACAATGTGATTATCACCATTTTAACTTTTCTTTGTTTTTTTGTGCCTTCTGCAATTTGTATAAAACATTGTTTTTCTTTTTTAAGAGCAAAAAGTGATGAAGAAATTGCTCGAAAAATCATAAATTTGCCATTAAAGTTTTCGGTTGTTGGTTCTTTTGGCTGGGTTTTCAATTTTCTAACAGAATTGATATTTTTGTTGTATGCAAAAATTGTTTTTGGGATTCAAATAGGTTTTATATTTTTTACATCAGTTTTGTTTTTAACTATGGAAGGTATTTTTAGCTTTGTAATTTCCTACTTGGTTTTGGAAACTGTAAATCGGTTGGCGGTTTTGCCAAAGATTTTTCCAGCGGGAGAAGTTACAAAAGTTCCTGGCATTAAAAATCTTTCTTTGGGCTTAATGTTCATAGTTTTCTTTATATCAATTTGTTTTTTCCCCATTGTGTTTTTGCTTTCTTCGTTTATTTCGGTTCATTTGAATAATGGGCTTAGAATCAATTTTGATACTGTAAAAACTGCTGTGATTTTGCTTTTTAGTGGTCTTGCTCTAACTATTACTTTTATGCGACTTTTTACGATTCCTTTGAAAAAGCTAACGGCACAAACTATAAAAATCAAAAAAGGGAATTACGATTCAAAATTAGATATAGTTTCTAATGATGAAATGGGCGTTTTGAGCGACGCTTTTAATGATATGACGGAATCAATCAAAGAAAAAGAATTTATGCGTTCTACTTTTGGAAAAATTGTTGATCCAAATGTGCGAGATTATCTTTTAAAAGGGAACGTGGCTCTTGGCGGCGAAACTAGAAATGTTACAATTATGTTTTGTGATATTAGAAATTTTACCGCAATGTCTGAATCTATGAGCCCAGAAAAAGTTGTTTCTTTGTTGAATAAATATTTTACAGAAATGGAAAAGTGCATTTCTAAAAATCAC
>JAZUSR010000166.1:0-15949 GCA_045606765.1 Treponema sp. | reverse complement strand
CTTCGTATTTTCTTCACTAAGTAAATTTTTATTTTCTTCTAGATTTTTTTCTAATAAAATTTTTTCTTCAATTTTATTTAATTTCTCTTGAACATCTGCAAGTTTTATTTCATTTTTTCCAATTTCTTTTTTTATACTTAAAAAATTATTTTCTTCCAGCTGAATATATTTTTTTAATTTTTGAATTGCTTCTGTATCAATAAATTCATTTTTTTTCATTTGAATTAATTCTTCATAAAATGAATTATTTTCATCACAATCAATTCCGTCCAAATATTGCATTAATGAATTTTTCAATTTAATTAAATCTTCTTTTGCAGTTGAAGTTCGACTTTGTAATTCTTTTTGAAGCAAATCAAATTTTTCTGTTTTAAATAACTCACGAAAAATAATTTGCTTTTCATTCGTATTTGCTAAAAGTAATTTTTGAAAAGCTCCCTGTGCAATCATTGCAATTCTGCAAAATTGTTCTTTTTGAATTCCGATTATTTCTTCTATTTTTTGAGTTACAAATTTTACTTTTGTAATTGGTTCAACATTTTTATCAGTAATAAAATATAAAGTTGCATTAGAATTTTCCTTTGTTATTCCATCGCCTTTTTTTGATTTTCTTTCGTACTCCGGATTTCGAACTACTTTATATAATTTTTTATTCGACTCAAATGTTAATTCTACTTGAGTTGGAATTTCATCAGAGGCAAAATGAGAACGAAGCATTCCTTCATTTCTATTGTCACCACTTGGCAATCCGTACAAAGCATAAGTTATTGCATCAAAAATAGTTGTTTTTCCAGCTCCTGTCTCACCAGTAATTAAATACAATCCATTCTTACCAAGTTTTTCAAAATCAATTTCTGTTCGATTACAATATGACTCAAATCCCGTCATTACAAGTTTTATTGGTCTCATTCTTTGCTTCCCCAGATTGAATCAATCAATTCGTTTACATATTTTTTTTGTTCGGCCTTTAATTCACTTCCTGAACGATTTAAATAAAATTCTTCAAACATTTGCATTGGATTACTAATTGATATTTTTTCCATCTCTCCTATTGTCAATTCATTTCGTGTTACTGAATTATCATATGTTAATTGCAAAATATTTGGATAAACTGAACGAAGTGTATAAATTGCATCTAATATCTCTTGTTCATCAGTTAAGATTATATCAATATAATCCTCTCTTGAATTTTGATCCTTTTCTGACATTTTTAAAATTTCCTCAAAAGTTCCCCTAATTTGTCGAATATCTCTTTTTGGAATCAACGGAATATATTCTATTTGTAGGTTTCCCTTTTCTTTAAAATCAATAATTGGCAAAGTTTTTTCATGATCAATTTCTGAAATGGAATATTTTAATGGTGTTCCAGAAAAATATACATTTTTTTCTATCTTTTGAGGGCGATGAATATGACCTAATGCCGCATAATCAAAATTAGAAAAAACTTTTGCACTTATTGCATCAAGTCCGCCAATTATTGTCTCTTCAGATTCACAGTGAACAGAATTCATAATATTTTGATGAGCAACTACAATATTTCTTTCTTTTGAATTAATTTTCAAATCTTCAACAACCAAAGAAAACGCTTTTTCATAAGAGTCAATGTCTTCGTTTTCATAAAATTGTTTTACAATTACAGGTTTTAAAAATGGAATTAAATAAAAATTTATTTTTCCATAATCATCATTAATGACGACTGGCTCAATTTTTCCATCAAATATTTTCGAAAAATAAATATCATTATTTGTCATAAATTCTGCACCAAAAGTCAATCTCTCAGCAGAATCATGGTTTCCACTTATTATAAAAATTTTTATCTTAGCTTGAACTAATTTATTAATAAACTTTCTTAATAAACGAATTGCTTCTACCGAAGGTAAAATTTTATCATAAATGTCACCTGCAATTAATATTACATCTACTTTTTTTTCTCGCAAAATTTTTATTATTTCTAAAAGAATATACTCTTGATCGTCAATCAAAGAAAATGAATGTAAATTTTTTCCCAAATGCAAATCTGATATATGAGCAATTTTCATTTTTCCTCCACCTTTGTATATTTTACCACACTATGCATTTTTTCAAAATATGATTTTTATTATTCATGTATATCATTTATTTTTTTACATTTTATTCAACAAAAAAATTATTCATGTTATACTTTTTTTATGAATAAACTTAATACACCAAATTGGAATCTCGATTCCATCTATCCTTCAATTACATCAGAAAAATTTTTATCAGATGTAAAAAAATTAAAAACTGGAACTTATGAATTATCAAAATTCATAATGGACAAATCATCTTACGATACAAAAGAAAAAACTATCGAATGGATTGCAAAATATTTTGACCTTGACGATACTCTAGCTCCTATTGCAAATACTCTTTCGGCATACTCATATTCAATTTATTCAACAAATACTACAAATAAATCTTTTTTAGACAATCTTAATTCAATCGAAATTCTTATTGACAACTATCATAATGAATCAAAAAAATTTTCACAGATAATTTCAGAAAATAAAAATCTTCTTCAAGATTTTTTTTCACTTCACCCTGAATACAAAAAATACGAATTTTTCATAAACGAATGCATTGAAGAAAGTAAACATCTTCTTTCGCCATCCGAAGAAAAAATTATTTCTACACTACAGCAAACCGGTGGAAAAGCTTGGGATCGCCTTCACGAACAACTAATCTCAAATCTAAAAGACGAACAATCAAAAAAATTATTTAATGAACTTAGAAATGATGCATACAGTCCAGATCCTCAACTTAGAAAAACATCATGGCAAAAAGAAATTACTCTATTAAAACAAAACCAAATAGCTTTTGCCGCTTGCTTAAATAACCTCAAAGGTGAAACTACATCTCTTTTAAAAGAACGAAACTGGGACAATTCAATTCAACGCGCTTTATTTAATTCTCGAATAAAAAAAGAAACTTTAGATGCTCTCATCTATGCAATTGAAGACAGCCTTCCTGATTGGCAAAAATATCTTTGTGCAAAAGCTGAATATCTTAAAAAAAATAATTTAACAGAAAGTTCCTCTTCAGATTCAAAAAATGGAATTGCTTTCTATGATTTATTTGCACCCCTTGATTCACCAAAATCAAGCAATACACTTTCCAATGAAAATTCTGAACAATCTATCCTATCTAAGGAATGGACTTTTGATGAAGCAAAAAATTACATCATAAATGAATTCAATTCTTTTTCATCAAGAATGGGCGACTTTGCAAAAAAAGCATTTGAAAATAATTGGATAGATGCAACAGTTCATCCTGGAAAAGTCGGTGGTGCATATTGCCAAGATTTTTATTTACAAAAAGAATCTCGCGTCCTATCAAATTTCACTGGTACATTTAGCGACATAATTACTTTGGCACATGAACTTGGACATGCATTCCACTTTGATTGTATCAAAAATAAAGACTATCGAAATGCTATTTATCCAATGACTTTAGCAGAAACAGCAAGTACTTTTGCCGAAACAATTGTCAAACAAAATATTCTACAAACTGCTTCTACCTCAGATAAATTAAAAATCTTAGAACTTGATTTACAGGATACTTGCCAAGTCCTTGTAGACATTCTTTGTCGTTTTTATTTTGAACGCTCAGTTTTTGAAGAACGAAAAAATGGAGAACTTACCTCAGAAGATTTTTGCCGCCTAATGAAAGATGCTCAAGAAAAAACTTATGGTAAAGGGTTAAATTCAGAACGCCATGAATATATGTGGGCCGTAAAATCCCATTATTATAGCACTGAACTTGATTTTTACAATTATCCTTATGCCTTTGGTCAATTATTTGCAGCAGCACTTTTTGAACGGTTCAAAAATGAAGGAACTTCTTTTGTTCAAACATATTGTACTCTTTTAGAAAATACAGGTTCTATGAGTTGCGAAGAACTATGCTTAAAAGCCGGTTTTGACATTACAAAAAAAGAATTTTGGGAATCTGGAATTCAAATGTATAAGAAAGAAATTGCTAAATTTTGTAATCTAATATAGTATTAAATGTTATACATCGGGGATTAACTCTTTTTTTTGTTTTTCATTAGGAGGAAATATGAAAAATAAAATTTATTTACTCTACATACTTTATATTTTTAGCTTTACCGTATCTTGCATGGGTGTAGACTCAACAGGTAAACAAAAATTTAATTACGAAAAACTTTATTCTCAAACAAATGCTGTTGTTGACACAAAACCCATTAACAATATTTCAAATGAAACTGCTGCTCAAATTGTTGACAAAATGAAATTTGGATGGAATTTAGGAAACACTCTTGATGCTCATTCAAGCGTAAGTCTAAACGCAGGTCTTTCTACAGAAACTTGCTGGGGACAACCAAAAACCACACAAGCTATGATTCAAGGAATTAAAGCAAAAGGTTTTAATACTATTCGTATCCCTATTACATGGCACGGTCACTTTATTGACAAAAATTATACAATCGATCCTAACTGGATGAATCGTGTCAAACAAATTGTTGACTGGGCTATTGAAGAAGGTCTTTATGTAATTATAAACATTCATCATGACTCTGTTCATCCATCTCAACTATCCTATGCAAAAGGATATGCTCCATCTTCAACAAATAAAGATGAATCTATGCGCTTTTTGTACAATGTTTGGTGCCAAATTACAACTGCTTTTAACAATGGTTACGACGAACATCTTATTTTCGAAACAATGAACGAACCTCGATTACCTGGTGATTCTCACGAATGGAATTGGAATGAAAATTGTTCAACATGTAAAGATTGTATGAAATGTATCAATGAATATAATCAAATGATTTTAGATATTATTCGTTCTTCTGGCGGAAATAATGCTAATCGCTTAGTTATGGTTCCATCTTATGTTGCTTCCCCAGATGCTGCATTTAAATCAAGTTTTAAACTTCCAAAAGATTCTGTTCCAAATAAACTTGCTCTTTCTGTTCATATGTACACACCATATGATTTTGCTATGAAAGATCCAGGAGATGTTGATTTTACACAAAATCATAAAAATACCCTAGATTATTATTTTAGAGAATTAAACTCAAGATTTGCTTCTAAAGGAATTCCTGTTGTAATTGGCGAAATGGGAGCTACAAACAAAAACAACCTCGAAGACCGAAAAGAATGGTTTTCTTATTTCTTAGGAAAAACAAAAGAATACAAGATGGCAGCATGTTTATGGGATAACGGACATTACAAAATTCCTGCTACTGGAAAGTTTGAGGAACTTTACGGATATTATGATAGAAAAAATCAATCATGGTTTTTCCCAGGGCTTGTAAAAACAGGAATTGATGCTAGAAACTAATTCTTTTTAATGTATATTTTAATTATAAAAAAACCCTAAAAGTAAACAGTATTTTCAAAATTGTTTTCAATTTTTAATACTTCTCTTTTTAGGGTTTTTTTTCTAATCACTTATGTTTCTATATTTTTCAATTATAGCTTCTTATACAAGAAATAATCATAATGAGCATATTTTGGGCCTGAATAATAAAAATGTTTTAACCATGAATCCACACCTTGTCCTGGCCACAAGTTTGCCATAATTTGCATTGGATGACTTGGCATTTTCTTTCCATAAGGAGCATTTAAGCCTGTGTTATTAACTCCATATTTCCATTTTCCGTCAACATACCAGTTAATCCATCCATTTCCCCATTCAATCTTATACTTATGATAACCCTTTGATGCATCAAATCCCAAATCAATTAATGCTTCATTTCCACCAATTCCATCTACATAATAATTAAACTGAACTTTTGTTGTATCTTTTCCTAAAATTTCAACATCAATTTCATCCCAAGGATTTGAAGTATATAAGAAAAATGATGTAACAAGTCCATCACCTTTTGCAGCTATCATATTTGTTTCAAATGTACCATAAGTATATGTATTATTACTTCGATATTCACCACTTGTATATGGCTTTCCATGACTCCAAGTATTATCAAGTTTGATTGTCATCTGTCCATTGTTAAAAGTTACATGGTCTGGCTTCCACCCACAATTAAACATTCCACCATTTGTCCAATCTGCTTTATTCCAACTTGATGAATTAAAATAATCCAATGGTTCCCATGTTTCCCAATTAATTACATATTTTGAAATATCACCCATCATTACTTCATCTGACTCTGCCATTGCCATTGGATCAGAACATGAAATAAATCCCAACGCCAAAATACTAGTGATAATTCCAAATAATACCTTTTTCATACTTTTCCTCCTGATATGAAAAACAAATTTGTTTTACTCAAATTTACTCCGACATCTTCATAAAGTCTAAATCGGCTTTTAAAAATGAGTTATTAAAAAAGTATGATTTTTGGTAAATTTGTAAAAAAGAAATATTTAAATTTTTATCTACTAACTCGCCCTGTTCCTTCAGAATTAACCAAGCGTAAAACTTCGTCCACTGATACCTGATTAAAATCTCCTTCTACAGTATGCTTTAAACAACCAGCAGCACTTGCAAATTCAATAACTTGCTGATTTGTTTTAAAATTATCATCTTTTTGATTTTTCTTAATCAATCCATAAATCAATGCACCTGCAAATGCATCTCCTGAACCAACTCGTTCTACAATATGAATTGAATACTCTCGACTAAATACAACTTCTTTTCCATCGTATAATAATGCTGACCAATTATTGTTATCAGCATTTATAGACTGACGTAAAGTTATTGCAACAATTTTAAAACCAAGTTTCTTTTTAAGTTCTTCTGCTGTTTTTATATAAGCTGCTTTTTCAATTATTCCACTATCGACATCAGTTTTATGAGTTTTAATACCAAAAACATTCAAAGCATCTTCTTCATTTGTAATACACACATCTACAAAAGGAGCTAAAGATGTCATAAATTTTCTTGCCTGAATTTTTGTCCAAAGCTTGCTTCGATAATTTAAATCACAAGAAACAGTTATTCCTCTTTTTTTTGCCTCTTTACAAGCAATTAATGTTAACTCAGCAGTTTTTTTAGAAAGAGCAGGTGTCACTCCAGTTACATGAAACCATTTTGCCTTATCAAAAATTTTATTCCAATCATAATCACTTAATGAACTTTCTGCAAAAGCTGAATTTTTTCTATCATAAATACATAAACTTCCGCGCTGAGAAGCTCCTTTTTCTAAAAAGTAAATACCAAGTCTATCACCACCACGCGTAATAAAATCTGTATTAACACCAAATCTTCGAACACTATTTAAAGCCGACTGTCCAATTTGATTCTCTGGTAATTTTGTTACATAAACTGATTCCATACCAAAATTTGCAAGGCTTACAGCAACATTCGCTTCTGCTCCACCAAACTCAGCATTAAAATTATTTACCTGAACAAATCTCGAATGACCTTCAGGCATTAAGCGTAACATTAATTCTCCAAAAGAAACAATTTTTTCCATACGACATTTATCCTTCTTACTCTGCTAAAAATAAAGTTCCATTCAATGAACCATTTACTAAATTTTCTAAAACATTCTCTCGAGAACCATTTGCTAACAACAATGGAATTCCGTAAATTGTAGTTTTTTCTGCAGCTTGAATTTTTGTTTCAATCCCACCTGTTCCAAAAGAATTTGCTTCACCTATTGTAATTGATGCACGAAGCTCAGGAATTGATTTTACATACTCAATTAATGTTGCATCCTTATTTACTTTCGGATTATCTGAATAAATTCCATCAATATCACTAAACAAAATTAATAAATCTGCACTCCATAAAATAGCTGTTAATGCTGAAAGATTGTCATTGTCACCAATTTTAATTTCATCAAACGAAACAGAGTCATTTTCATTAATAATTGGAACAACTCCTTCATCAACAAGTGTAAACAAAGTATTTCGAATATTTAATGAACGATGCTCATTTTCAAAATCATCTTTTGTAAGTAAAAGTTGACCTATGTGTAAATTCTGCTGCTGAAAAGCTTTTCGCCATTGATGCATCAATTCAACCTGTCCAATAGAACAAAGAGCTTGTCTATAATGAACATCTTTTTTACGCGCCCATTCTTTTGTAGTAGAAACTCCTGCAACTTGTGCTCCTGATGAAACTAAAACAATTTGTTTTCCTTGTTTAATTAAATCTCCACATTGACGCGCAATATTTTGCATAAACTCCGTATTTTGAGTTCCATCTTCTTTTGCAAGAGTATTTGAACCTATTTTAATTACAATTTTTCGTGCTTTATCTAATACTTTTGATATTTCGTTACTCATAATTCTTATAATACAAGGTAAAAAGTTTTGTCGCAAGTTTTTTTAACTTTTTATCTTATTTGTCCATCTCCATCTATTAAGTATTTTGTTGTTGTCAAAACTTTGATTCCCATAGGACCACGAACATGAAGTTTTTGTGTACTAATTCCAAGTTCTGCACCAAACCCAAATTCACCACCATCTGTAAATCTAGTAGAAGCATTTACATAAACACAACTTGCATCTACACGACTTTGGAACAACCGTGCATTTGCTCGACTTTCTGTTATAATACATTCACTATGTTTTGTATTATGATTATTTATATATTCAATTGCCTCTTCTATTGATGAAACAACTTTTACACAACATTCATAATCTAAATACTCATTTCCAAAATCTTCTTCTGTTGCCTTTATCAAAATATTTTTACAATCAATACACTTTTCCAAAATAAAATAAGCTTTTTCTTCTGCATGAATTTTTACTCGTCCTGCAAATTTTTTTATCATCATTGGTAAAAATTTTTCTGCAACTTTTTCATTTACTAAAATACACTCAAGAGCGTTACAAACGCTTGGACGCTGGATTTTACCGTTTTCTGCAATATTAACTGCCATTTCAAGATTTGCTTCACTATCAACATATAAATGACAAACACCACTTCCAGTTTCAATAACAGGAACTCTAGCATTACGAACAACAGTTTCAATTAATTTTTTTCCACCACGAGGAAGAACAACATCAATCTTTCCAACGGCATTCAAAATCTGATCAACATCCTCATGATTATGTTCTTTTACTTCTACAAGTTCAATTGCTTCAGGAATTCCACCAAAATCTTTTGCTTTTTCAAGTCCATTTTTTATTACTCGTACAATTTCTTTATTTGAAACATATGAAGATGATGAACCTCTTAATAAAATTGAATTTCCACTTTTATAAGCCAGACTAAAAGCATCTACTGTAACATTTGGACGATTTTCATAAATAATTCCAACAACGCCAAGAGGAACACGAACTTGTCGAATTGACATACCATTTGGAGTTTTCCACCCAGCAACTTCTTCACCGACAGGATCTCCTTGAGAAATAACTTCTTTTAAACTAGAAATTATTCCATCAATTCTTTTATCATCTAACATCAATCTATCAATTATTGATTCACTCATTCCATTTGAACGAGCATTTTCTATATCAATTTTATTCGCAGAAATAATTGAATTTCTATTTTTATCTAATTCCTCTGCTACACAAAGTAAGACCTTATTTTTCCTTTCTGCATTTTCTAAGGCCAACTTTTGACTTGCTTTACGCAATGATTCACAAATTAAATCTAAATTCATATAAAATTTCCTTTTTTCATTTTTTTAAACAAAAAAACCGGAACTAAAAAGCTCCGGTCATAATTTCAAATTAATAATTTGCTAAGAAATACATTCCTAGTAACATTATAACTCGCAACTTTTCATCTTCCCAATCAAAGGATTCCGGCAAATTTTTAATATATGCCCAAAATATTCCGAATTCTGGGTCAATACGAAGAGCGTATTCTACAAAGTCATCACTTTTTGTCTGTGAACCAAACATTAAATAAACAACATCACCAATGATTTGTAAAAAATTAGAATATGCATTTTTCCATTTTGATTTAGAAACACATTTACAATATTCTGAAAGTTTATAAAGAACTTGTTCTTTTAAATCTGCATCTTCTTTTTCAACCCATGTTTTTTGAATAAGCAAAGTAAGATTCTTCTGAAAACTTAAAACTAATTTTTCTTCAAAGTCTGAAGTCTCTTTTGTAAATAAAGCTGATGATGAACCAAAAGCTAAAGCAACAACATCTGCCGCTTTTAACATTTCTTTTTTATTAGCTGTATTAATCAATGTAGTAATTGCATCTGTCACTTTTTCATCAACATATTGATTAACTATTTTATTATAATCATTCCCCATATTTATATAATAATTTTTTAAAAGAGTTTATTCAAGTCTTTTTTTATAGAAAAAACAGTGCTATAATGTTGTAACTTCTATTGAATTTATGTTGGAGGACATAAGTATGGAAAAATTCTTTAAAATTAAAGAACGAGGTTCAACTGTTAACCGCGAAATAATTGCTGGTATAACAACATTCCTTGCTATGGCTTACATTCTTGCAGTTAATCCAGGTATGCTTTCTGCTACAGGAATGTCATTTAATGCCGTATTTACAGCCACTGCTATTTCGGCAGCAGTTGCAACACTTGTTATGGCATTCTTTGCAAATCTTCCGGTTGCTCTTGCTCCAGGAATGGGTCTTAATGCATTCTTCACTTTTACAGTTTGTTTAGGGATGAACTGTTCTTGGCAATTTGCGTTAACAGCTGTTTTTATTGAAGGAATTTTATTTATTATTCTTTCGCTTTTCGGAATTCGCGAAGCTATTATTAAATCAATTCCACCAGTTTTAAGAAAAGCTGTTTCTGTTGGTATCGGTTTATTTATCGCATTGATTGGACTTGCAAATGCAGGAATTGTTTCCGGTAATACTGGAACAATTATTGGATTTGTAAATTTCAATATGGAAAACAAAGCAGCAATTGTTGCAATGATTGGACTTATCATTACAATTGCTCTTTACTTATTAAAAGTTCCAGGTGGAATTTTATTAGGAATCATCATTACAACAATAGTTGGCATTCCTTTTGGAGTAACAAAAATTCCAGACGATTTTACCCCTTGGTCATTACCTGCTGCTCCTTACTTCTGTGAATTTGAATGGGCTAATGTTCTTTCTCTCAAGTTTTTTGTTGTTTTCTTTACATTCTTGTTTACAGATATTTTTGACACAATTGGTACATTAATGGGTGTAACTCAACAAGCAAACCTTACAGACAAAGAAGGAAATATTCCTAATGCAAAAGAAGCTTTCCTCGCAGATGCAATTGGAACTGTAGTAGGTGCTTGTCTTGGAACTTCTACAGTAACATCATTTGTAGAAAGTTCTTCTGGTGTAGCCGCTGGTGGACGAACAGGACTTTCTTCAGTTGTAACTTCTCTTTTCTTTATTTTAGCACTTTTCTTCTGCCCATTATTTGCACTCGTTCCTTCTGCTGCTACAGCCCCTGCTTTAATTTTCGTTGGCTTTTTAATGATGAAATCTATCGCTGATATTGATTTTAATGATGCATCTGAAGGAATTCCTGCATTTATTACAATTTTAGTAATGCCTTTTGCTTACTCAATTTCTAAAGGAATTGCATTTGGTGTTATTGCTTATGTACTTTCAAAAGTATTTGCTAAAAAAGCAAAAGATATTCATATTGTAACATGGATTCTTGCATTAGTATTTATTGCTGATATTATTTTTGAAGCAGTAAAATAAACTGATTTTTATTAATTTCAGTTTATTCAATAAATATTAAAATTTAAAAGTGCACTTTATTGAATCACCGATTTATGGTTTTTTCAATTCAGTGCACTTTTTTTATTTTTTTCGTTTTGTAATTGCAATTCCATCACCCAAAGATAAAAACTCTGTTTCAAAGTTTTTATTTGTTTTTAGAAAATCAATATATTTACGTATTTTTTTTACAAGTTTAATAGTACTATAATTGTGAGTTAAACTTAAATCATCAACCATTCCATGAAAAGAAAGATTATCACTGATAAATACTCCCTTTTCTGAAAGATTGTCTTGAAAATGTTCAAAAAATTTTTGATATTGAGCTTTTGGTCCATCAATAAAAATTAAATCGAACTTTCTATCAAAAGTAAAAGAAGCTGCATCTCCTAAATAAACTAAAATTCGGTCCATTAAATTATTATCTGCAACATTTTTTACAGCTTCATGATATCGCTCAATATCAAATTCAATTGTAGAAACAAAAACATCATCTTTTGCTCTAGCAAATCTAATTGAAGAATAGCCAATTCCTGTTCCAATTTCCAAAATTGATTTTACATTATTTTTTACAATATAATCACAAATAAAATCAATTCCCTCATCTTTCATAATTGGAACAGAATTAATCTTAGCAAATTTTTTTATTTTTGAAATTTCTTCCATATGTAATTTTTTTTATTTTTTACCAAGATATTTTTCAACAAATGTTGGCTCAAATTTTTCTTCCCATTTAAATACTTTAATAACAAAGCGAATTACATATTTTTGAATAAACAAACTAAACCAAATTCCAAGAATTACAGAAAACCACATAATAGGATTTACCCATTTAGAAAATTCTTCCTGAGTCATATTTGGCGTAAGTGTTCTGAAAATCCATGTTACAAAGAAAATTAAACCAAAAACAAGTGCTATCATAAAAAATAAATTTAAAATACTTGAAACAGCTGTAAAAATGTAAGTATTTATTCTTTTTTGTTTTAAAGTTACACCACCTTCTTTTTTTGGCGCTTCAATATCTTTTAATTTTTGTTCATCCATTTTACACTCCTATTTTTCTTTTTTTGAATCTTTTATAATCATTATAATAAAGGTTGCTATTAAAATAATTCCGCAAACCACAATAGCAGCATCGGCAACATTAAAAGTTGGCCATCTATCTAATCCAAAGATTCCAAAAAATTTTACATCAATAAAATCTACAACACCTTCAGATCTAAAAATTCTATCAATTAAATTACCAATTCCACCACCTATAATTCCACTTATACACCAGCATTGCAATTTTGAAAATTCATCACTTTTAAAATAAATTCTAACTACATAGCCCATTACAATCAATGGAATTCCAACTAACATAATTTTTCTTAAAACAATTGGCCATGAATGTCCAAAACTAAAAGCAGAACCCAAGTTTCTAACATGAATAATTCTTATTAAATCATCAAAAAACGACCACAAAATGGTATATGGAGGAATATGTTTAACAACAAGAACTTTTGTTATTTGATCTGCTAAAATTACAAAAATACATAAACTAAATGGAATTAATTTTTGAATAAATTTTTCTTTGTTTTCTGAATTCATAATATAAATATATCAAGAATTAATATATGCGTAAAGCAATTATTTAAATTCCTAAATTTTCTCCAATTAAAATGATTTTAATTCTACCAGCAGGTTTTGAAAAACGAGTTGCAACCATCTGTGCACAAATACTTTCTTGATTTATACAATCCCCACATTCCCCTGTAATTCCACAAGGAGTATTTTGACAAAATCTTTGAGCATTAATTGGTGCTGTATAATTTCTAACTCGATTATATGCTTCTCCAAGGTCTTTTACAACTTTATTAATTCCTGCAATAATTAGAACATTCTTTGGCCCATAACAAAGCGCTGCTACTCTGTTTGCAGCACCGTCAATATTAAAAAGTTCTCCGCTTTCTGTAATTGCATTTGAACTCATTAGAAATGTTCCACAATTCAAAGCAGATTTCATTAATTGCTGACGTTCTTCTGGAGTATTTGCAGTATCTCGGTCAATTATAGTATATCCTTTTTGCTTTAGTATTTCTTTTATTCCAAGACTATCTAAAGTCATTGAACCACCCCAGGAAACACTATCTTCTTTTGAAATAAGTTCTAAAACTTTTTCAGAAACTTCTTCTTTTGAACTTACATAATAAGCATCAAAAAATCGTTTTTTTAATGCTTCCACAACTCTTTTTCCTAATTTTTCATTTCTCACCTTAAATGGATCCATTTTTTCCTCCACAAATTTATTTTTTTACAAGTAAAGTACAAAATACCGCAGTCAAAAGTCCAACAAAAACTGTTAACCCAAACATAAATACAGGAACAAAAGAACTTAATGCTAGAGCACCAAACGAAATTGCGCTAGACAAAAATGAAAGAATAACAGCAACTGTATTTAACTTTTCAGAACTTTCAACTGAATAAATAATATAATCAACTCCCAAACCAAAAACTAAAATAATTCCTGTTACACTAAAAAATCCCAATGGAACATTAAATGCTGCCAAAATTGTTATACAAGAAAAAATAGTTATAATCGGAATTATAATAATCTTTTTAAAGTCATTCCATTTATAAAAAAATTTCAAAACAAATAACATTACAATAAATCCAATCATTAAAAATATAAGCATTAATTTAGTTAACCGATTTAATTCATTTCCTACATCATTCATTTTGTTCATAAAGTATACATTCGGATTTTGCTCAGCTAATTGTCTACAATATTCTGAATCTTCAAAGTGCATCGGCATAATAACTGAAAACCATTTTCCATCTACTTCACCAATCCATAAATTTGAAATTGCATCTTTCACATAATTTGGAATTTCTGTTTCTAAATCAATATAATTATTCTTTTCATTTTCATAAATTTTTACAAATTCTTTTGATAGAAAATCTGCTTCATCTTTATTCTTTCCTAATAAAAGAAATTGCTCTTTTGTATAAGGAATTAATTTTTTTACACTTTCATAAGATTTTTTTTGAATACTTATAGGCGGAATAAATTTTGTAACAGAATTATAAGTCATTTTCAAGTTCTTTTCATTTGAAATGTATTTATCAAGTTGTTTACAAAAGTTATATTCATTTTCTAAAACAGCTTCTTTTGTTTGCCCGCTAACAATAAAATACCACCCTTTTGAACCACTGTCTAAAACCTTATTAGATTCTATTTCATCTTCAAGTAATTTTCCTTCCATCGTATAAAAAGATTTTAAATTATTTTCAATTCGCACCCTTTTGTGAACAAATACAAAAATTACTGCAAGTAAAATCACAAATACTAATAGAATTATTTTTTTTGCCTTTACCGAAAGTGTAATTCTATCAAAAACCTGAATTCCATTTATTTGACGCTTTTCTGGAAATTTTATATTTGGATAAAAAGCTACCACTGTTAAAAACGAGCTCATAATCCCTACAAAAGAAAAAACAGCAACTTGCTTTAATAAAATAAAGGGTGCAAATAATAAAATCAAATAACAAATTTCTGTAGAAACAAGAGAAAGTAGAAGTCCTTTAAAAATATGGTTTCTAATTTCACTTCCAGACAAAATATTCTTATCTGCTGCCCATCGTACAAAAAAATGAACACTATAATCTAAACAAATTCCAATTAAAGTAGTTCCAAAAACAAAAGTTAAAATATGTATTTCTTTGAATAACACTAGAACACTTGTAAAAGAAAAAAGAACCGATATTAAAATTGCTCCACAAGAAAAAACTATTGGAAGAAAATTCTTAAAAATAAAATAACAAAGTAAAATAATTAAAACTATTGAAACTGTAGAAATTATTCCAATTTCTTTTTGTGCCGATGATGAACTTTCATAACTATGAAAAGGAACTCCAGAAAGAACATACTTCTTATTTATCCCTGGATATGAAGAATTTAAATTTTCAATTGAATCAAAAACTATTTTTACACCACTTGTTTTATTTGTAATTGATGCCCCTTCATCTGTTAATTCACCTCGTAACATTACATAAAACTTATCTTCTTTTTCTTCTTGCCCTTCTTCTTCAAGTACAGTACACAAAACTCCATCGTATACATTCATTGTTGTACCTGTATCCATAATTTTGCGCAAAGTATTTGACATACCAACTTCAGTTAATAAGAAAGGATCTTTTTCAATATCATTTGAAGAGAAAATTCCACTATAAAAATTTAATAATGATTCAGAAATAAAATCTGCAATTCCGTCATCTGTTTCAATTTTTTTTACATCATCTTCATTTAAAATATAAATACGATTTTCATAAAAATATTCTGAAATTTCTGAAACAATATTTT
>JAZUSR010000165.1:0-8442 GCA_045606765.1 Treponema sp. | reverse complement strand
GATTTTTTAATTGAATGTTCTTTTTTGTCTACAGTAACGCCAGCCCAGTTTCCAACTTTTTCGTTGCGACCAGTTAGGGCATTGAACATTGTGGTTTTTCCAGAGTTTGGATTCCCTGTTAAAGCAATTCTCATTTTTTTTCTCCAAAATGTATATATATTTGATCCCTACGGATAAATGTACAATTTTTTTTATGAAATAATTTCTATTATTTTATTCCAATTTTCTAAAACTAATTTTCCAATTTCTGGGTCATACATTTTCCCAAGATTTATTTGGATTTGATTAAAACAGTCTTCAAAGCTTAATGATTTTCTATAACATCTGTTAGAAGTCATTGCATCAATTGAATCGCAAATGGCAATAATTCTTGAACCAAGTGGAATTTCAGTTCCAATTTTTCCCATTGGGTATCCTTTTCCGTCAAATCTTTCGTGATGAAACAAAACAATTTCTGCAAGTTCTTTTAAGTAAGATGATTTTTTTAGAATGTTTGCACCAATTTCTGGATGATTTTTCATTATTTCCCATTCAGAATCATCTAATTTTCCTTGTTTTAACAAAACAGAATCAGGAACTCCAATTTTGCCAATATCGTGAAGATGTGCGGCAATATGAACTTTTTCTGTTTCGTTTTGATTAAGGTTTAAAAGTTTGCAAACTTCTAATGCCATGTCACTTACTCGTTGCGAATGTCCTCCTGTGTAAGGATCTCGTGTATCTAATGCAAAAGTTATGCAATCAATAATTTCATGATAATTAATTTCTGTAGTACAAAAATTACACGAATCCAAAATCACCTCATATAAGTTAGTTTATGCTAACACAAAGATTCAAAAAAAAATGGCCATTTATAACCATTTTTTTATACAACAATTGCTTCTGCCAACTGATTATCAATACTATAGCGTCCATCTTTAATAGAAACTACGCAATTTGATTTTTTACGAGACACAACAGTAATTGGTTCTCCTGTGTAACAACCAAGGGAAAACAAAAAAGAATTTAATTCTTCATCATCTGTAACGATATTTTGAATAATGTATTCTTGTCCTTCTGTTGCATCAATTAAGCTCATTTTAGTCACCATATTATATTCTTTATTACAATGTATAAATATAGGTTAATATTTGGTAAAATATGTTAGATTATGCTAACTGAATTTAATATATATTTTTTTTTTGAATTGTGCAAGTGAATTTTATAAAAAAAAATAAGAATTTTATCAATTTTTTTAGTTTTTGAACTATAATATTAAAGGAGGCTTGATATGGGAATTTTATTAGCGATTGTTGCTGTTGTGGGACTTCCACTTTTACTTTTAGGTTTTTCATCAAGTGATTCTAGCTCTGATTCTGAATATGATTCAAGCGATAGTAACCCTTATTCAGCCAAAAATAGAAATACTGCATATTGGAAATCATTTGATAAAATAAATAACGAATGTTATTGCCAAGATGATTGTTGTTATGATGATTCATATAATGGAACTTGTGAAGAATATCATGAAGAATATTTTCATGACCATGATCTTGAAGATGATGAAGATTGTGATGATGATTATTGCGAAGTTCATGATCATGATTTTGACGACGATGACGACCGTGACGACGATGATTACGATCGCGACTACGACGATGACGACCGTGACGACGATGATTACGATCGCGATGACGACGATTATGACGACCTTGGTCGCGATTTAAATTGCGAGGACGATTATTTTGATGACGACTTTGACGATGAGTTCGATGATGATTTTGACGACGATGATAGATTTTAAACTGGTAGCAAGAATTTATAAAATCTAAGAACTATTTTTTAATTGATTTAAATGCTGATTTTACATCGTTAATGAAATTGATTTTTTCTGAATCTGGAAGAAAACTTGTTGCAAATCCGTTGCAAATAAGAGTTTCAATTTCATCGAGTGTAAAATTTAATTCATTGTAAAGATTCCAATATTCTTCGGTTAAATCAGTTTTGAAGAAAACAGGGTCGTCTGAACCGATTGTAATTACAACGCCTTTGTCAAAAAGTTGTCGAACAGGATGTTCTTTCATTGTTTTGACATATTTTTTAGTAAATACATTACTTGTAGGACATATTTCAAGTGGGATTTTTTTATCAACGATGTATTGAATTAATTCATCATCTTGGATTGTTGTAATTCCGTGACCAATTCGTTCTGAATGAAGGATTTTTATTGCATCCCAAATACTTTCAGGACCAACATCTTCTCCTGCGTGTGCTACGACATGAAGGCCATCGTTTTTAGCTTGTTCAAAAAGTGGACCAAATAAATTACAAGGACCTTTTACTTCGTTTCCACCAAGTCCAATTCCAATAACATCACTTGAAAGGTTTTCTTTTATTAATTTGTAATTCTGTTCAGCATTTTCAAGTCCAAAAGTTCTTGAAACATCAGGAAGTAGTTTTATAACAATGTTTTTTTCATTTTTAATTTTTTGAATATTTTTAGAAAAGTTTTGAATCATTTCATCATACTTAAATCCTTTTTTTAGGAAAGCTGATGGGGCAAAAAATGCTTCACAATATTTGATATTATTTTTGTCGAGATAATTTGAAAAATCATCAAAGAGTAAGTCAAAATCGTTAACTTCTGTAAATAAATCTTGAACTTTCAAAAAAGAAGTAATAAAACCAGAAAGATCTTCGTAGCTGAAGAGAGAAGATTGTTCTTCTTTTGGCATGTCGTTGTTAAATCTTTTTTTGTATAATTTTTCAATTGAATTTAAAGTAATAACAGCTTCAATGTGAACATGGAGTTCTGATTTTGGAACTTGTTGTAATGATGTGAAAAATTCTGACTTATTCATACTTTATTAAAACTCCTACTCCCATTGTCTACTATATCATAAAAGAAAGTATTTTGTCACCGATATATATCGGCTTTTTTTGTAGTTTTCTTGAATTTTACAAAAAATTAGCCGAATATATATGTATTTTTTAGAAATTAGACTAAATTTTCTAGCTCATCAACTATTTCCTTGAACTTATCTAGAGCTTTTTGAATTGGTTCTGTTGTCGACATATCTACTCCAGCAACTTTTAAAGCTTCGATTGGATATCTAGAACCACCAGATTTTAAGAACTTAAAGTAGTCTTCTCTTTCTTTTTCTTCACCGTTTGTAACTTTGTCTGCAAGTGCCATTGCAGCAGAAATTCCTGTTGCGTACTTGTAAACATAGAATGCTGAATAGAAATGTGGGATACGAAGTCCTTCCATGTCTGAATTTTCTTCAAAAGTCATAGTAGGGCCAAAGTATTGTGTTAAAAGATTTCTATATAAATTTCTTAAAACTTCTGCACTTAATGGTGTTCCATTTTCTACAAGTTCATGAGCTTTTAGTTCATATTCAGCAAACATAGTTTGTCTATGAAGTGTTGCTAAAATATCTCCGGCTCGCATTGAAAGGTAGTAGATTTTTTCTTCCTTTGTTGTTGCTTTTTCGAGTAAGTATTTGAATACTAATTCTTCGTTGAATGTAGAGGCAACTTCAGCTTCAAAGATTGTGTAATTGTATTGCATAAATGGATTGTTATGAGTTGAATACCAAGAATGCATAGAGTGGCCGCCTTCATGGGCCATTGTAAATACATCGCGAATTACATCTGGTTTGTAGTTTAATAAGATGTATGGATAGCCGATGTAACATCCACTTGAAAAGGCTCCACTTCTTTTTCCTTTGTTTTCGTATCGGTCAACCCAACCATTTAAAAGTCCGTCACATAATGTGTCAGTATATTCTTTTCCCAATGGAGCAAGTGCTTCTCGACAAATTTCTACGGCTTGTTCATAAGATGTATTTGTAGAAATGTCTTTTGTAAAAGGCATGTAGACATCGTAGTGTCTTAAATCTTTTGTACCAAGTGCTTTTTGGAATACTTTGTAATATCGATGAAGTGTATCAAAATTTTTATGAACTGTATCAATTAAGTTTTTGTATACTTCAACAGGAACTTTATTTGAATATAAAGCATGTTCAAGACAAGAATTATAACCACGGGCTTTAGTTTCAAAAATATCTTGATTTACACTTCCTGCATAAAGACTTGCAAATGTGTTTTGATGTTTTTCAAATACGCCGTAAAATCTTTCGTAAGCGGCTTTTCGTACATTGCGATCAGGATTTTTAAGAAATTGACTCCATGTTGTTTGTGTCAAAGGTAGTTGTTTTCCATCTACTTCGATTGTGCCAAAATCAAGTTCAAGGTTTTCGAGAATGCTAAATGTTTTATAAGCTGTTTCTGAGGATTCTGATTGAAGAGCTAAAAGGCGTTCTTCTTTTTCTGAAAGAATGTATGGCTTTAAGTGAAGTAATTTTTGGATGTAGATTTTATAATCGGCAAATTCAGGTTCTTCAATCCATTGTTCAATTTTATTATTTTCGATTGCGGTAACTTCTGAATCAAAGAAACTAAGTTCGCTAAATGCATTTACGGCTGTCATTTGAGCGCGTCCTTGTTTGTTTAATGCATTTTGATCTCCTTCATCTGCATTGTGTTGAAGGCTTGCATAATTTTCAACAATTTCTGTAATTTGATAAAGATTGCTTAATTTTGTTAAGGCTTCTAATAAAGTTTCTTTAGAAGAACTAAGCTTCCCCTTGTACGTTGCAATTTCTTTTGCTAAAGGTTCAATCTGAGAGAGGGCTTTTTCCCATTCATCATCAGTTTTAAAAAGGGATGTTAAATCCCATTTGTCTTGTGCTGGAATTTCAGCTCTTGTTGGAATTTTTTTTTCATTACTCATAGTTTTATTATAACGAAATCAGTTTAATATTTAAAGTAAAATTCAATTTAGAGAATTTTTGTACACTTGAATTGATTAATAAAAATTTGTAACATATTGATTATGAAAATTAAGAAGTCAGTTTTTTTTACATTAATTTGTTCAGTGGTTTTGTTTTGTTCTTGTTCTAAGTCGTTAGGATATTCTGTTTTGTTATGGGATATTCCAGAAAATAAATTGCAAGATGGACAATTGTTAAAGGTTTATTATAAGTCGAATATTACTCAAAAATATATTGTAGGTTTGCCAAAGGGAAAAGAACGATATGAAGTTCCTTTTTGGAAATTAATAGAACCTTCTTCAAAGAAAAAAGCTCTTGAAAAATATTCACCATATCTTGAATATTCTCACCAATATGGAAAAATTAAAGTAGATGGATTGCCTGTCCGTGAATCTCCTGTAAATACAGCAAAACAAGTTTATCGTTTATACCAAAATGAAGTTGTAAAAATTCTTTACAAAGGTGAAGGTCAGGATGTAATGGTTGGAAAAAATAAAAAACTTCCTGGGGATTGGCTTTGTATTTTAACTGAAGGCGGTAGCATGGGGTGGTGTTTTTCTTACAATATGACTTTGTTTGAAACAGCCGCAGATGGTTCAGTGATTGGTGGTGAAGTAACTGAAGAAGTTCAGGTGTCGAATGATGATTCTTTAATTGATCAAATTTTAAATGCTAAATGGTATCCTGAATATTATAAAAAGTTACTTGATGAAAATATGATTGATTTACAATCAGTAAAATTGGCATATGGATTTGATACAGGAATTAAATCTGGAAAAATTCAAGTTAATCTTCCTGAAAAATATTTATCTCGAAAATATTCTGGTGTTGAAAAAATTCGTGATAATACTTATGTCTTAAAAGGAACTCCTTTTCAGATAATTATTAGAAATAAAGAACATATTATTGTAAATTATTCACCAGCTAATGGAGAGCAGGAAGTATTTTCATTTATAACTTTGAGTGAAGATGTGGATATTTCGAAATTAATCGAAAATGAAAAAAAGCGTAGAAATAATTTGATGAATGAATTGTATAAAATTACTTCATTTAACAGTGAAAATTACGGAAAGATTGTTTTTAATTCTGGAAATACTTTTACATGGGATAATTTTTCACTTTTGGTTCCTTCTTTAATTTCGTCAAGTGCAAAAAATCGTGGAACTGTAAATATTACTTACTTGATGGATAAAAAATTTGAAAATAATTATAATGGCGTACTTACTTTCAAATTTGAAGGAATGGAAGATAAGATTAGTTTCTTGTATAAATTAGATAGCGATGGGTTAAGAATAGAAAGTTTGGACTCTTATTCAATTAAGGATAATATTGTAGTTTCAAGATCTTCAAGCCCAACAGTTATGTTCTTTACAAAATAAAAATGGCGTTTGTACAATTTTCAAAAGTATCATTAGCATTCGGCGACAGGGATATTTTAAAAGATGTTTCTGTGAATCTTGCAACTGGTTCAAAGGTTGCATTAACTGGTGCTAATGGTGCTGGTAAATCAACTTTAATAAAAATAATGGCAGGTCTTGTGGAGCCTGATAGTGGTCAGCGAATTGTTCAAAAGGACACTCGAATAGCTTATCTTCCACAGTCAGGTCTTACTCATCGTGGTTCAACTCTTTTAGAAGAAGCTGATAAGGCTTTCCAATTTGGTTATAAAATTCAAGAAGAAATTGAACAATTGGGTGAACAACTAAAACAAAATCCATCGAATACAGATTTTTTACTTGAGCGACATTCATCATTATTGTCGAAACTAGAAGATTCTGGATGGTATAGAAGACAATCTCAAGCTGAATCTGTTTTATTAGGACTTGGATTTTCGAGAGAAGATTTTTCAAAACGCACAGAAGAATTTTCAGGTGGTTGGCAAATGCGAATTGCTCTTGCAAAAGCATTGATGCAAAATCCGGATATTTTACTTTTGGACGAACCTACAAACTATCTTGATATTGAAGCTCGCAACTGGCTTGAATCATTTTTGAAAAATTTTACTGGTGGGTTTTTACTTGTAAGTCACGATAGATATTTTCTTGATGTAACAATTAATGAAGTTTATGAACTTTTTGGAGGAGATTTAAAATCATATTCGGGAAATTTTTCTAAGTATGAAAAAATCCGTGCTATTGAATTACAAACATTGATGGCTGAATATGAAAAGCAGCAAGCTGAAATTGCACATCTTGAAGATTTTATTCGTCGATTTGGATATAAAGCAACAAAAGCTGCTCAGGCACAAGATAGACAAAAGGCTCTTGATAAAATCCTTCAAAATAAAATTGAGATACCTGAGAGTCTAAAAAAGATTCATTTTAAATTTCCGCCAGCACCTCATTCAGGAAATATTGTTCTTAGAATGACGGACATAAAAAAAAGTTATGATGGCCAATTTAATGTTTTGGATAATCTTGAATTACTTTTGGAAAAAGGCGAGAGACTTGTTGTGGCAGGTCATAATGGTGCTGGTAAGTCTACATTGTTAAGAATTGTCGCAGGTGTTGATCAAAACTTTTCTGGAAAGATTGAGTTAGGTGCTGGCGTTACTATAGGGTATTTTAGTCAGGACAATGCAGAAACAATTTGTGGTAGTCAGTCAGTAATTGATTATATTGAAAGTATTGCTCCTTTAGAATTGGTTCCAAAGGTTCGAGATATGCTAGGTGCATTTTTGTTTAGGGGCGATGATGTTAATAAATCATTGGATGTTTTGTCTGGTGGAGAAAAAACTCGAGTTGCTCTTTTACAACTTTTGCTTCATCCTGTAAATCTTTTAGTTCTTGATGAACCTACTAACCATCTTGATATGCATTCAAAAGATGTTCTTTTAAATGCATTAAAAGATTTTGGCGGAACTGTGATTTTTGTAAGCCATGACCGTGGCTTTATTCAGGATTTAGCAACGAGAGTTTTAGAACTTACTCCGGGGCATTTTAGAAATTTTGTTGGTGATTATGAATATTATATGCAGCGACTTTCTGATGAACTTTCTGGAGTTGTTGGTGAATATAATGCAGGAACTTTGTCTTCTTCTAATTTAGGGATTAGAGCTTCAAATAATGTTTCAAATACGAATAATTCTGTTGTAGAAAATTCAACTGTTTCAACTGGTGCTTTGAGTTGGGAAGAAGAAAAAAAATTGCAAGCAGAACGACGAAAAAAAGAAAAAGAAGTTAATCGTCTTGAAGAAGAAATTTCAAAAGTTGAGCAAAAGATTTCTGATTTACAAAATCAGCTGGCTAATCCAGATGTTTATTCAAATGGTGAAAAAGCAAAGGCTGTACAGAATCAAATTTCAGAACTTGAAATTCAGCTTGAAAAATTAAATGTTGATTGGGAAAATGCTGCAAGTTTATTATAGTTCATTTTTAAATTTACAAATGATATTTTCAGTGTTATAATAAATGAGTATAAAAGTTAATTGGTAAAAAAGTGTGTAATTTTTTAGATTTTAATGTTTTTTTATAATTTTTTTTAGTTTAAAATCTCTAAAAACTCTAATAATAAAAATCTAATAATTGACAGGTCATTTTTTTTCAGTAAACTGATAGAATGTGTGTTTTTTCTCAAAAAAAATACAACAGGGAGATGAATATGTTAAAGAAAATCGGAAAGAATA
>JAZUSR010000164.1:0-1803 GCA_045606765.1 Treponema sp. | reverse complement strand
AATAAAGCATTATTTAATTTATCGTATGGAGTTTTTGTTTTAAGCACTTGTTCAAATGGAAAAATGAATGGATGTATTACCAATACTTGCATTCAAGTAGCGTCTGAACCTGTTAGAGTTGCAATTTCAATTTTAAATAGTAATTATACATGTTCACTGGTAAAAGAATCTGGAGTATTTGCTTTGTCGATTTTAGATAAAGATTGTACATTTGATACAATTAAGCATTTTGGTTTTCAAAGTGGAAAGACAATTAATAAATTTGATTCGTTTGAATATGAACTTGATAAAAATGGTTGTCCTTATTTAAAAACTCAGATTTGTTCAGTTTTGTCTTGCAAAGTAATTTCTACTCAAGATTTAGGAACTCATACATTATTTATTGCAGAAGTTGAAGATGCAACGATTAAAAGTAATAATTCGCCAATTACATATTCAGATTATCAGAATGAAATTAAACCAAAGCAAAAGATTAATAATGACAAAAAAATTATAGGCTGGCGATGTAAAATATGTGGATATGAATATAAAGGTTCTGAACTTCCTCCGGATTATATTTGCCCATTGTGTGGACACCCAGCATCAGATTTTGAACCAATTTATGAATAACAAAAATTTTATCGTATTAATTATGTGAAAATTTATGTGATATAAGGAAAAATTCGTATTTTCTTTACTTCCTATAATGTATATTCTGTCTACCAATAAGTATAATATAATTCCAATTACGCGTTAATTTTTAACCACCAATGTGTTATTTTTCTAAGTTCCCCTTTTTGTGAAATTCTGTTGTTTTGATATTTCATGGAAACAATTTTTTTGAAATTTTAAATATTATTTTCTTATATATTTTTTATCTGCATCATATTCATCACTTATAAAGCGTTCCATTGTCATGTGTAAATCATATTTTTCTCGTAGTTCGATAATTTTTTGCATCATTGGCGTTGAATGATGTAAATCAATAGCTTTTTGGTCAACCCAAGAGTCAATTAATAAAACTGTTTCAGGATCGTCTAAAGGTTGAAAATATTGATATTTTAAGTTTCCCTGTTCATTTCGAATTGCATCTGCTATACCAGATGATTCCATTTCATTGACAAATGCTCTGGCATTTCCATTAATACCTGTATAATATAAATTGACTGTAATCATAATAAAACCTCATTAATAATTAATAAATCATACATTTAATTTAAATAAAGTTTATCATAATTGAACTAGTTTTTAAATAAAGAGTATTTATTTTGTAGCATAATTCATATAAAAAAATATTCAAAAATATTGTAAATTTCTTGATTTTCTGTCATATTATATTTATCTAAATTTTTAGATAAGGAAAAGAAAATGAAAACTATTTACGAAGGTAAAACAAAAAACGTTTATGGTCTTGAAAACGGCAATGTTTTGTTAAAATTCAAAGACGATTGTACTGGAAAAGATGGTGTTTTTGATCCAGGTGAAAATTCTGTAGGTTTAACTATCGAAGGAATTGGAAAAGCAAATTTGATTACTTCAATTCACTACTTTGAATTGTTGAAAAAAGCTGGAATCAAAACTCACTACATTAGTGCAAATATTGACGATGCAACAATGGAAGTTCTTCCTGCAACTGTTTTTGGTCACGGTTTGGAAGTAATCTGTAGATTAGTTGCAACAGGTAGTTTTATCCGTCGTTATGGTGAATATATTAAAGACGGTACACCATTAGAAGGTGGCTATGTTGAATGTACTTTCAAAAATGATGCAAAAGGCGATCCTTTAGTAACAAGCGAAGGTTTAGCAGCTCTTGGCATTATGTCA
>JAZUSR010000163.1:0-11566 GCA_045606765.1 Treponema sp. | reverse complement strand
TGGAAAATCTATTGCTAAATATTGAGCAATCATTCCGCCCATAGAAACTCCCACAACAGAAGTTTTTTCAACTCCAACAGAACGCAAAACTTTGTGCATATCAAAAGCCATTTGCCGTGTGTTGTAATTTTCAGGAACATTGTTTTTTCGGCTCATAACATAAACGGTAAAATCTTTTGCAAAAAGCCTGTACATAAACGCAAAGGGGATTGCCAAACCTTTTGCAGTTTTTAGACCGTCCCCCACACCGGGAATTATGACAAGATTTTTTTTGCCTTTTCCAAAACTAATAAAATCTGTTGTGTCTCCGTCAATTGTCACTCTGTGATTTTTTGCGTTGTAAAACATAAAGGGCTCCTTTTTATTTAATTATTGAAAATTTTAAAACCAAACTTCCTTACAACAAAACTTTTAGTTTTATTCCAAAAAATAATATACTTTTAATTTCGTAATTAAAAAATTTGAGAAGGCAATTTTAGCTTTTCTTTTGAAGCAAATTTTTTATCATATTCTTCAAACAATTGAGATTTTTCTTGAGAAACAAAATATTCTTTTGGATCTTTATATATTGCTGAAATTTTTTCTAAAAAACCTAGTTTCAATTCTTTACACAAAAAATATGGAGCTTCACCTTCTAAATCTTCTGCATAACGAATTCCCTTTGAAGTTGAAATAACAAATCCACATCTCTTATAAAAATTAATATCTCCCGAAATAAAAACACAAGGATATCCTAATTTAGTTGCTTTATTTAATGAATAAGCTACTAATTTTTTTCCATACCCTTGCCTTTGATATTCTGGATGAATCGCTAATGGCCCAAATGTAATCACTTCTTTCTCTGTTCCATCATCACAATTCAGCTTTGATTTTGAATACATTATGTATCCAATTATTTTTTTATCATATTTCAATACAAGGGACAATTCTTTTATAAAATTAGGACTATCTCGATATTGATTTACAATAAAATGTTCATCACATCCAGGTCTGTAAACATTCCAAAAAGATTCTCTAACTAAATTTTCTACAATAAAATAGTCTTCTTTTTTTTCTTGTCGAATTTTTATTTTTGAATTTTCTATCATAAACCTTTTCCTTTTTTTTCTGGACGATAAAATTGAGTTTCATAAAGTTCTGAATATATTCCTCCAGTTTTTACTAGTTCTGAATGAACACCTCGTTCTGCAATTATTCCATCTTTAATAACAAGAATTTCATCTGCTGCAAGAATTGTTGATAACCGATGAGCTATTAAAATACTAGTTCTTGAATCAATTATTGGATTTATTGCATCCTGAATTTTTTTCTCTGAAATTGAATCAAGTGAAGCAGTTGCTTCATCAAAAATTAAAAGTGCTGGATCTTTTAACAATACTCTAGCAATTGAAAGTCGCTGTTTTTCTCCTCCTGACAATTTTAGTCCTCTGTTTCCAACTATTGTATCTAATCCTTTTTCTTGATTCATAATAAAATCCGCAATATTTGCTTTTTGACAAACTTCCAACAATTCTTCATCAGTTGCATCTGGTTTTGCATATAACAAATTTTCTCGAATTGTACCATTAAATAAATAAGTTTCTTGACTTACAATTCCTATTTGATTTCTTAACCATTTTAAATCAATATCACGAATATCGATACCATCAAAAGTAATCTTTCCTTTACAGACATCGTATAATCTTGGAATTAAATTTGCTATCGTACTTTTACCAGAACCTGACGGTCCAACCAAGGCAATACTGTTTCCACTTTTTAAGGAAAAATTTATTTTTTTCAATATTTTGCGTTCACTATTATAAGAAAATTCTACATCCTTAAATTCAATATTTCCGTCAACTGTTTTTGGCACAATTGGATTTTCTTTATTTTTAATTTCAATCGGCATATCAAAATATTCAAAAATTCGAGAAAACAACGCCATCGCTCTTATCCATTCCACTTGAATATTCAAAAGTGAATTTACAGGGCCATACATTTTTCCCAAAAGTGCAACTAAAACAGTAATATCTCCAACACTTAAATTAGAATTATATTTCATCATTAAGATTCCACCAACCAAATATAAAAGCATTGGTCCAACACTTGAAAATGTATTTATAATAACCATAAACCAGCGACCAGCCATACTTTCTTTTATATTTAATTTTATCATTCTATAGTTTACTTTTTTATATCGATTAAACTCATGTTCTTCTTTTCCAAAAAGTTTTACCAAAAGCTGTCCACTCACTGACAATGTTTCATTTAAAATTCCATTAATCTCGTCATTGCATTCTTGAGCATCTTGAGTAAGCTCCCATCGAGTTTTTCCGGCCCATCTTGTCGGAATAGTAAACAAAGGAATTATTAAAACACCAACAGCTGCCAAAATATAATTTTCTTTGAACATTATTACAATCGCAATAACTAGTGTAATTATATTCGACAATATTGAAGTGAACGTATTTGTAACAACTCTTTCAACTCCAGAAATATCACTTGTCATTCGAGTGATTATATCACCTTGATTATTCGTTGTAAAAAATTTTTGCGACATTTGCTGAAGATGCAAATACATTTTATTTCTCATGTCAAAAGTAATATGCTGCGCAATCCAATTATTAATATAACTTTCTCCAACACGAATTAAATTTGCAAAAAGGGTTACTCCCAGAGAAATAATTATTAATGTAATCAACATTTTCAAATCACGATTTATTAATCCTTCATCAATTATTCGACCAGTCAAAACTGAAGGCAAAAGACCTAATACTGAAGACAAAATAATAAATACAAAAATTAAAATCATTTGTTTCCAATATGGAATAATGTATGAAAAAATTCTTTTTACTAATTTTATAGTAACCTTTGGTTTATTTGCTTTTTCTTCCTCAGTTAAATATCCTCTTCCAATTCCTCTTGGGCCCATTACCATATTAACTCCAAAAATTTTATTTTATAATTAATAAATTATACTTTATTCACTTCAATTTGCAAACAAACTTATTTTTCATATTGATTTTTTTCTTTTGTCTGTCTATTCTGTTCTCATGAAGCAAAATACTCTTTTTTCAGACAAAATTTTTATTTCCAAATTATTACACATTACATTACCAATTGCCTTTCAAAATTTAATGTTAGCATCTGTTGCAGCAGCTGATGCAATAATGCTAGGCTTTTTAAATCAAAACTCAATGTCTTCTGTCTCTCTAGCTACTCAGATTCAATTCATTCAAAACATGATTGTATTTGCTATCGTTTCAGTTGAATCAATTTTAGGTGCCCAGTATTGGGGAAAAAAAGATACTGTCTCTGTAAGCAAAATTTTTGCAATATCCTTAAAACTCTCTATCACAACTTCATTTTTCTTCTTTATTGGATGTATATTTTTTCCACGCCAATTAATGCTAATTTTTACTAACGAAGAACCTCTTATCTTACTTGGTATGAATTATCTAAAAATTGCTGGTTGGTCATATTTACTTACTGGAATCTCCCAATGCTATCTTACTCTTATGAAAATTTCTGATCATCCTACACAAACTGCAACAATTAGTTCTATATGTGTTTTAGTAAATATTATTTTAAATGCAATTTTCATCTTTGGTTTTTTTGGACTTCCTCCAATGGATGTAAAAGGTGCTGCTCTTGCAACTTTATTTTCTAGAATAATTGAATTAATTTGGTGTATCACAATTTCTTACAAAAAAAATTACATTCATTTAAATTTTAATCACTTTTTTTCAAAACACAAAATTCTTTTTATTGATTTTGTAAAATGTCTTTTACCTCTTATCGGTGCTAGTTTATTTTGGGGAATTGGATTTACTTCCTACACTGCTTTTATGGGACACTTAGGAACAGATTCAGCAGCTGCCAATTCTGTTGCTGCAGTTATCCGTGACTTACTTTGCTGTCTCTGTAATGGAATTTGTACAGCTGCTGGAATTATGGTAGGAAATGAATTAGGTGCTGGAAATCTTGAAAAAGGAAAAATTTACGGAGACCGAATTTTTAAACTTTCTATGCTCTGTGGAATTATTATTACCCTTTTAACATTTGCTTCAACCCCAATTCTTTCAAAGATAATTAAACTTACTGACAAAGCCACATTATATTTTATCCAAATGATGATTATCTTAAGCATCTACATGTTCGGAAGAACAGTTAATACAATCGTAATTAATGGAATCTTTGCAGCTGGAGGAGATACATTATTTGATATGTACAGCCTTGCAGTATGTATGTGGGGATTAGCAGTTCCACTTGCTGGCTTAGGAGCTTTTGTTTTTCATTGGCCAATTTATTTAGTTTATGCTTGTACATGTATTGATGAAGTTGGAAAAATTCCTTGGGTAATTCACCATTACAAAAAATACAAATGGGTCAAAGATTTAACAAAATAAAATCTCTTTGAATATTCATACCATAATATACCTTGACAGATGATGTATTTCATGTTATAAATATATTAAAGGGAAAAAATGTTAAACATTTCTGACATATTAAGAGTATTTACAGATACTATAATTTTATCTCAATTAACTACCTCTGATAGTTATGGCTATGCCATCAATAAAAATATTTGTAAGCTAACAAATTCTCTTTTAGAACTTAAAGAAGCAACTTTATATACTTCATTCCGAAGACTTGAAGAATCTGGATATATTGATTCCTATTGGGGCAATGAAACAGGAACAGCTAGAAGACGATATTATACAATCACCCAAAAAGGAAGAACCTTCTTAAAAGAAAATAAAACTGATTGGAAAAAAATAAAATCAATGTTAGAAATAATTTTAAACTAAAATCATATGGAGAATTTTATGAACATAAAAATTATTGACTATGTAAACAATCTATTTGTAAATTGTGAAGACACAGAAAAAACAAAAGATTTAAAAGATGAAATCCTTTCAAATCTTTTTGATCACTACAACGAAGCTCTTGAAAGCGGATTATCTAAAGAAGATGCTTATAAAAAAGCAATTTCAAAATTAGGAAATATAGATAACCTTATTGCTCCTTTAAAATCAAAAAAATCCTCTACCAAAAAATTATTAGAAATCCTTTCTGTTCTCCTAGTTCCTCTTTATTTTATTATTTCTTTTATAACTGGAGCTTGGAACATTACATGGATTATATTTTTATTGATTCCATGTATTACAAAAATTTATAACATTATTAATTCATAAAAATTAATTCATAAAAAATTTGTAACCTTAAAAGAAAAGTGTTAAACTGTTTCTTATGGAATATTTTAAATTACAAATTGGATGTTTAGCAATTTTATTTTTCATAATTTTTATTTATCTACGACAAGTCGGTGTAAATAAAGACTATAAAAATTATTCTCTCTTCTCTGCTATTTATATTAATGCAATTGTTGCCGTTACCTTAGATGGAATAACTGCATATACAGTAAATCATCTCAATTCTGTAAATTACTTACTTAATGCTATTTTACATTTTGCCTTTTATATTTCCCTTGATTTTATTATATATTTAACTTTTTTATATATTTTTTCTTTAACTAGAGAATTAAAATACTCAACAAAAAAATTAATTTTATTATCCATTCCTTTTTTACTTAACTTAATTTTTCTATGCTTTACAATCGACAAAATTCAGTTTATAACAGGTACGATTTCTAATTATTCCCATGGAATTCCAGTATATACTTGTTATGCAATTGTACTACTTTATTTAACTCTTACTTTCTTTACTTTCATTCATAAATGGAAATATATTGAAAAAAGAAAACGCCTAACAATTTTTGTTTATACGACCGTCTCTTTATGTACCTTAATTATTCAATTTATTTATCCAGAAATTTTAATCACTTCAATTGTTCCTGTAATTTTTGTACTTGGAATATATCTAAATCATGAAGAACCTGCAGTAAAAAAACTTTTACAAATCAATCAACAAACAGTTATTGACTTCGCAACTTTAGTTGAAAACCGTGACAACAATACAGGAGAGCACATTAAACGAACAACAGCCTATGTTTCTCTTCTATTGTCTGAATTACAAGAATACACACTTTTCAAAGATTCGCTTTCAAAAGACTTTATAAATAATTTAAAAATGGCTGCCCCAATGCATGACATCGGAAAAATAGGAACACCGGATGCAATTCTTCAAAAACCAGGAAAATTAACTGATGAAGAATACAAAATAATGAAAAATCATTCAACCAATGGCGCTGCGATTATTAAAAATACTTTTGGAAAACACGGAGACGAAAATTTTATTGAAATTGCTTATTCTGTAGCAATGTATCACCACGAAAAATGGAATGGAAAAGGTTATCCAAAAGGATTAAAGGGAAAAGAAATTCCTTTGGCTGCACGAATTATGGCAATCGCAGATGTTTTTGATGCAATTTCACAAAAAAGATGTTACAGAGATGCAATGCCACTAGATCAATGTTTTGATATTATTCAAAAAGGAAAAGGCCAAGATTTTGATCCACTTTTAGCCGATATCTTTATAAAAATTCGACCAAAAGTAGAACAAGTTTTTAACGAAATATAATTTTCTCTACTAAATTTATTTAATGCCTAAATTTTTTCAGCAATTTCATAAATAAGTTTTTCTGTTTTTTCCCAACCCAAACAAGGATCTGTAATTGATTTTCCGTAACATCCTTCACCTGGTTTTTGAGCACCATCTTCAATATAACTTTCAATCATAAATCCTTTAAGGATATCAGAAATTCTTTTACTGTGACGACAAGAATTTAAAACATCCATAATAATTCTAGATTGTTCAAATGGGTTTTTTCCAGAATTTGAATGATTTGTATCAATAATTACAGCTGGATTTTTTAATTCACGCTTATCGTATTCATCACAAAGACGAATTAAATCCTCATAATGATAATTTTGAATATTATTTCCATGTTTGTTTGTGCTTCCACGAAGAATTGCATGAGTATGTGGATTTCCTTCTGAATGAACTTCCCAACCACGATAAATAAATGTATGATGATGTTGAGCAGCCAGAATTGCATTCATCATAACTGAATAGTCACCACTTGTAGGGTTTTTCATACCAACTGGAACTTCAATTCCACTAGCTGTAAGACGATGCTGCTGATCTTCTACAGAACGAGCTCCGACAGCAACATATCCTAATAAATCATCAAGATATTGATAATTTTCTGGATAAAGCATTTCGTCTGCACAAACAAAACCTGTTTCACTAACAGCTCTCATATGAATATGGCGAGTTGCAATAATTCCTTTGAACATATCTGGTTTGGCATTTGGATCTGGCTGATGAAGCATTCCCTTATAACCTTCGCCAGTTGTACGAGGTTTATTTGTATAAATACGAGGAACAATAAGAATTTTTTCTTTTACCTTATCCTGAACTGAACACAAACGCGAAATATAATCCAAAACACTATCTTCATTATCAGCTGAACAAGGTCCAATTATTAAAACTAATTTATCTGTTTTTCCCTCAAAAATTGAATTAATCTCAAGACGTTTTTTTTCAACAGTTTGACTCATATCAATAGTTAAAGGATGCATTTCTTTTACTTCCATTGGAAGTGCAAGTTTTCGTTCAAAAAGCATATTCATATAATCAATTCTCCTTCAGAAACAACTCTTTTTTAATAAAATAGTTTTATCACATTTTTTCCAAAGTGAACAGTAAAAAAGAATATTTAATTATTTTTTTTAATTCTTTCACTAATTTTAACATAATTTATCCTACATTCTAAAACTAAAAGAATGATTATCACATAAGAAAAAATGTTTAAAGCACCTGGCATTATAGCAAAAAAATCATATAACCCATGAATCAAAATTGCATAAATCAATGCACGCCAAAAATAAACTTTCCTTTTCACCGAGAAAACAAAAAGTCCCAAAAGTCCTGCACACAATGAATGAATAACAAGAGATGTAAAAGTTCTTAAATAAATCATATTTAATAAAACTTCTCCAGAACGCGAACTTGCATTTTGAATAGAATTAATTACATAAACTATAGATTCAAAACTACCTAAAAATAACCCAGCTAGAATCGAATAAACAAAAACAAGTTTTAAATTGATACTTTTCATTGGAAAAATAAATAACAAACAACATTTTATTCCTTCTTCGACAATTCCATATAAAAAAATCGCTCGAATCAAAATAGAAAAAACCATTTGATTATTTACTACAAAAAAATCACCTGTAAAAAACTGAATAAAAGCAATTGGAATTAACGCAAGCAATCCTACTAAACAAGCAAATAATTCTTTTACAATAGTAATTTCAGAAATTAAAATCTTAAATAATAAAAAAACTGTTATAAATGGAATAAAACATAAAATAATTGTTGCATAAATATTCATAAAAATAGAATACAATATCAAATAGACTTTTGCAATTAATCAAGTTATAATTATTATATGAATTTATCAAAATCAATTATTTTAATAGGGATAAAACATTCTGGAAAATCTACCCAAGGAAAAGAATTAGCAAAACATTTTGGAATCAGTTTTTTTGATACTGATGATGTTATAAAAGAATTGACTTTAAAATCACCAAGAGAAATATATAACAACGAAGGCAAAGAATCTTTTCTGGGAGCAGAAAAACTTGCTTGTAAGTTTCTAAATTCAAAGTTATCTCAAAATCCAATCATTGTTGCTACAGGTGGTGGAATCTGCGAAAACCAAGATGCCCTTCGATTTTTAAATCTTAATTCTATTTTTGTTTATCTTTCAATCGATGAATCAATTGCAATAGAACGAATTCTTCAAGAAGCACAAACTGATGGAGAAATAATTACAAACCAAGATTCTTTACCATCGTATATTGCAAAAAAAAATCCGCACACCATATCTGATGTACGGAATTATTTTCATAATTTCTATGAAGAACGAACTAAAAAATATTCAATGCTTGCAGATATTACAATTGAACAAGGAAATAATTCAATTAATCAAATTACTAATAATATCCTTTCTTCCATTGAAAAATTTAATTTTTAATTGCAACCGCCGCAGTTACCTTCACAATTACAATCTCCATCTCCGCAATTTCCTCCACAGCCGCCACAGCCACCGCCACAACCCGAAGTCATTTGTTTAAGTTCATCTTCTGTTAAATCTCTAACTTCTACTACTTCCACATCAAAAGTCAAATCTTTTCCAGCAAGTTCATGATTTGCATCAACAGTAATATTTTGATCAGATACTTTTTTTACAGTAACAATTGTAGGTCCCATAGGTCCTGCTGCTTGAAATTGCATTCCAACTTCAATTTCTACAGAAGTATCAAATTGAGTTCTTGGAACATCAATCACAAGTTTTTCATCATACACTCCGTATGCATCTTTTGCTTCAACAAATGCTGTAAATTTAGACCCAGGCTCTTTACCTTCAAGTTGAGATTCCAATCCTTTAATTAAATATCCATTTCCATGAATATACTGTAATGGACCTGTATCTTTTGAAGAATCTATTTCTATACCTTCACTATCAGTTAAAACATAATTAATCTGTACAAGTTTATCTTTTTCTATTTTCATTTAATTCACCTGAACTACTTCTTTAATTTCTGGACAAGCATCTTTTAAATATGCTTCAACTCCCATCTTTAGTGTCATTGTTGCCATTGGACAAGACCCACAAGCTCCAGTCAATCTAAGATGAACACGGTTTTCATCATCGATTTCAACAAGTTCCATATCTCCACCATCTGCTTGAAGCTGAGGACGATACATATCTAAAGCTTCTTTTACAGTTTCTTCGATTTTGCTATCTGCCATATATTTCTCCTAAATTATTATGAATATAATAAAGTATTTTTTTTGTGTCAAAATATAATTGAATTATATAAGTTTAATTTACTTTTGAAAATACGAAATACGATATTTTCCAATTAATATAAATCCAAGTTTTTCATAAACTTTTTTAGCTGGTTCATTATGAATATTTACAAAAAGAGTTGCTTTTTTATTTTCAGAATGAATATAATTCATAAATTGAATCATAAGATTAAACATAATTCCTTTGTTACGAAATTCTTTTTTTGTAAACACTCCACCAATTTGATAAAAATTTTTTCCACGTGCATTTGTTGCAACTTTTGCAATTACTTCATTTGAACTATCAGAATACAAAGCTGAAAAAACTATTTGTTTTTGTAAAGCTTTTTCAAGTAACATTCTAAGAAGAGCATCACTTTCTGGAATTCCCGTAACCGAGACTTCTTCTAATCGATATCCTCGTTCAAGTTCTATCAAACTTTCAATATCATCAAATGAAGATTTTTTTACAAATATCTGTTTATCCAAGATTAATTCTTTTTTGTAAAGTTCATTTGAAAAATCATTTGTCATAAGAAAATATTCTTTTGAAATAATTAAATTTTTTTTACACTTTTTTAAAATTGAATTAATTAAAATTCCACCACTTTCTTCACCATAAACACAAAAAAGACTCAACTTTGAAATAAATTTTGTAATCTCTTTTTCCATTTTTATTATTTCTGAATGATTGTAATTCTTTTTTTCCTCAGATTTTGTAAAAGGAATAAAATACATTAATGTTGATTTTGTTCGAATGAAGAACAAAGCGCAGAAGATGTCTCTATCTATTTCTTTTAAAACGAAAACATCTTCTGCGCTTTGTTGGATTTGTTCCATAAGAGCAGTGCATTCCGATTCATTTTTTTCTATGAAATGCACTGCTCGTCCTCTTTCATTTTCAGAAAGAGGAACAATTTTATAATTAGTCTTCAAGTGATTTATATTTTTCAAATAATTCAAGAACTTCTTTATCTTTTTTAGTAAAAAGACTTATAACAATTGTAACAACTAAACAAATAATAAATGCTGGAAGAATTTCGTAAATGTCGAAAATTCCACCTTTTAAGTTGTGCCAAACTACAACTGTAACTCCACCACAAATTAATCCGGCAATTGCACCTTTTGCAGTTGTTCCTTTCCAGTAAAGAGCAAGTAAAATTAATGGACCAAATGTACCGCCAAATCCTGCCCAAGCATAACTTACCAACCCAAAAATTGAACTATCTGGATTCAATGAAAGTAATAAACCAACTACAGCTATTAAACAAACTGAAATTCTACTAACTATAAGAACTGTTTTATTAGATGCATCTTTTTTAACAATTCCCTTGAAAATATCCTGTCCAATAGCACTCGATGCAGACAATAACTGTGAATCTGCTGTAGACATTGCAGCTGCTAAAATTGCACAAAGGAAAATTCCTGCAATAAATGCTGGGAACATTTTAAGCATTGTTTCAGAGAATACAGCTTCTTGTGTTCCATTTCCTAAAACAGCAATTCCAGAAATTGAAACTTCTGCAGGATTTGCTCCAAGTAAAATTCCTTTGTTAAAAAGGTAAGCTGTTCCTAATGTACCAATGATGAATGTTCCAATGTAAGAAATAATCATCCAAGAAATTCCAACACGACGAGCTGTTGTAATTTCTTTGTTTGAACGACATCCCATAAAGCGAACAATAATGTGTGGCATTCCAAAGTATCCTAAACACCAAGCAAAAGCACTAACTGCAGACATTACAGAAAATGATTTGTTTGC
>JAZUSR010000162.1:0-6262 GCA_045606765.1 Treponema sp. | reverse complement strand
CTTTGCTATCTTGTTAATTCTTTTATCTGGATCAGGATGAGTTTTTACAAAGCCTGATGAACTATCAACTTGGTTCAATTTTATTTTTTCTAAAACTTTTTTAAATGAATGAGGATTATAACCAGAATCATTTAATAAAGTAAGAGCATATTCATCAGCATCAAATTCTTGACTTTGTGAAAACCCATTATTTACCAATGTCGAAACAATATCATTTACAGAATCATCAAACAAATCAACAAATTTATCAAAATCATCAGAACCGTATTTTACAACTGCAAACTTTGTGATATCAAGAGTTGCATCTGTAAAACGACTCGATTTAATTACACTAAGACCATGTTGTAATTGTATATGTGCAACTTCATGTGCAATCACGCTTGCAAGTTCATCTTCAGAAGAAACACATTTTAACATTCCTCTAGTAACAAAAATATGACCACCAGGAGTTGCCATTGCATTAATTTCATCAGAATTTAATACAGCTACAAAATATCCTTTGTATAAATAAGGCTTAGATGAACAACTAGTAATTGCACCGCAAATATTATTTAAATATCTATTCAATTTTTCATTATTGTAAATTGAATATTTATCAACCAACATTGCTGCTGTTGAACGACCTATATAATATTCATTTTCAGGAGTAATTTTTTCGACTAATTTTGAAATAGACTCAGTACTAGAAGATAGAGTTTGAGCAGTTTTAGAATCAATAGTCCCTGTTACCTGAGCAACCTCAATTCCCATCAAAGCAATATCTTTCACAGTTGAACAACTTACAAAAATAAAACCTAAAATTATAAAATATAAAATCTTCTTCATAAAACATTCCTTAAAGTAAAATTATTCAACACTTAAATTTCCATCGTTTATAAATTGGATAACTTCTTCTTCTGTCGACTGATTTTTTTCAATTAAATCAATAATAGTAAAATCTAAATTTGTCTTTTCTGAAAAACCTTTTTCAATTTCACTTGTCATACCTTTTCCTGCAAGAGCAGTTTCCTTTGCATTTGCAGAAGCAGTAGAATTAGTTAAAACTTTTCGTTTTGTAATCGCAGAAGTAGGAACCCATCCAAAAAAAGAATCTGTTGAAATATACGACCAATTATTTTTTTCTTTTAAAACATTTACTTTATTTGCATAACCCAAAGTCAACACATTTTTTGAAAAAATAGTAGGACCACTTTTTACTTTGCATGAATCTACACAAACATATTTTTCATTAGATTTTGAATAAATATTAGACGGAATAAATAAAACTAAAACAAATAAGACAATTGATAATTTACTTTTCATACTAAGATAATAGCATAAAATAAAATTTTTATCAATTTTGAAAATTATTCAACTGAATTTAAAAGAGAAACTTCTTCCTCTGTAAGTTTTCGATATTCTCCACATTCAAGAGAATCGTCAAGTTGAAGTCCATTCATAGAAACTCTTTTCAAATAAGTTACAGTATTTCCAAGAGCCATAAACATTCTTTTTACTTGATGAAATTTGCCTTCTACAATTGTTAAATAAACCTCATTATCATTTTGCGTAAATTCAATTTTTGCAGGAAGACAAGTAAAATCACTTTCGTTTCCTTCAGGAGGAATATAAAAACCTTGATTTATTTTAGTTTCATATTGGCTTTTTAAATTATCATCAATTTTAGATTCAAGTCGAACAAAATATGTTTTTGGTGAATTTGTCTTTGGAGAAATAAGTTTATGAGTCAATTTTCCATCAGTTGTAAAAATTAAAAGACCTTCTGTATCAATATCAAGACGTCCAATCAAATGTAAATTTTCTAAAGCAAAGCCTGTTCTATATTGTTCAGCAAGCAAAGAAAAAACTGTCTCATGAAGTCCATCTTTATTTGCACAAACAACATTTTGAGGTTTATTCATCATAAGATAAATATTTTTTTGAACAGAAATTATTTGACCATCAACAGAAATTTCATCATTATCAATATCGCAATGATAACCAGGATCAGTAACAACATTACCATTTATCAAAACAGCAGATGCTCGCAAAATACGACGAACATCTTTTCTAGTTCCAAATCCTTCATGGCTTAAAATTTTATCAATACGATCCAAACTCATAACTAGCTTCTTTTATCCATTGGAATATATTTTCTTTCTGGACAAACATTTTTGTAAGCTGGACGATAAATTCTTCCACCTGTTGTAATTTCTTCAATTCGGTGAGCACTCCATCCTGCGACACGAGAAATAGCAAACAAAGGTGTATAAAGTTCTCGAGGAATACCAAGCATTGTGTATACAAAGCCACTAAAAAAGTCTACATTGGCACAAATTTGTTTTCCATTTCCATGCAAAGAATAAAGAACTTCCGGAGCAATTTTTTCGATTGTTTTATACAATTTAAATTCATCAAGACAACCTTTTTCTTTTGCAAGTTTTTCAGCAAGTTCATTTAACAAAATTGCACGAGGATCTGAAATTGTATAAATTGCATGCCCCATTCCATAAATTAAGCCAGTTTTATCAAAGGCTTTTTTAGTAGCAATTTTTGTCAAATAAGCACGGATTGCTTTTTCGTCAGACCAATCTTTTAAATGTGCCTTAATATCATCCATCATCTCGATAACACGAATATTCGCACCACCATGACGACGACCTTTTAAAGAACCTACAGCAGCTGCAATGGCAGAATAAGTATCTGTATCAGCAGAAGAAACAACATGTACTGTTAAAGATGAGTTATTACCACCACCATGTTCTGCATGTAAAATTAAAGCAAGGTCCAAAATCTGAGCTTCGAGTTTTGTATATTTTCCATCAAAACGAATTAATCTTAAAAAGTTTTCTGCAGTAGAAAGTTCAGGAACAGGATTATGAATATACATACTTTTCCCGTCATAATAACGAAGTTTTGCCTGATAAGCATAAGCTGCCAAAGTAGAAAATCTAGAAATTAATTCAAGACATTGGCGCATAACATTTGTTACATCACGATTTTCAGGATCAGGATCATATGAATAACTTGCAAGAACACCACTAGCAATTTTATTCATAATATCGTTCGAAGGAGCTTTCATAATCATATCTTCCGTAAAGTTTGGAGGAAGAACACGAAGATTACCTAAATAAGATTTAAATACATCAAGTTGTTTTTTTGTAGGTAATTTTCCAAAGAGCAAAAGATAAACAGTTTGTTCAAAACAAAAATCATGATGTTTTTCTGCATCGTGAACAAGTTCAGCCACATCATAACCACGATACAAAAGTTTTCCAGGAATTGGAATTTTCTTTCCATCAACAAATTCATAACCTACAACATCACCAATTTTAGTAAGTCCAACAAGCACACCGGTACCATTAGCATAACGCAATCCACGCTTTACATCATATTTTTCGTAAAGTTCTGAATTAATAGTATCATTCTTTTCAGCAAGTCCAGAAAGATGTTTTAAAAATGTGTTATCAGATTTTGTGTTCAATATTTTAGCCCCTTTAAAAAATTAATTTGAATATTTATGCACTCTACTCTCTTTTATCAAATAATTATACAAATTATGAATAAATTGTGCAATATAAAAAAAAATGATATAATCAATTCATGAATGATTTAGAAAAAGCAAAAGAAATATTTGAAAAAGAAAATTGTACATTAGTTTTAGTAAAAGGTGAATCAATTATAAAATCCAAAGAACACGGATTATCAAAACTAGTTGAACTAATAGATAAAGATGAAGATCTTACAGATTACAGTGTTTGCGACAATGTTTGCGGAAGAGCAGCTTCTTTTTTATATGTACTACTTGGAGTAAAAGAAGTTTATGCAAATACAATGGCAAAACTTTCAATTCAAATTTTAGACAGAGCAGAAATAAAATATTCAGCAAATGCATTTGTAGAAACATTACTAGATTCTGAAAATAAAACTGATAAAATGGAACTTGCAGTTTTACGTTCTGGCACTCCATTAAAAGCATTTGAAGACATAAAAAAGGAATTATCTGTATGAAATACATTGAAGCAAAAATGCCAGAAAAAGGTGATACAGTAATAGTTGGAATGTCAGGCGGTGTAGATTCAACTTTAGTAGCACTCATGCTAAAAGAAAAAGGCTGTCATGTCATTGGAGCTACAATGAGTCTTTGGGATGGATCTCTTCCAAAAAATGTAAATATCGAAGAATTACCTGCAAGTTGTTTTGGACCGAATGAAGAAAAAAACATAAAAGAATGTACAGCTTTTTGTAAAGAGCATGGAATAGAATATTATGTTATCGATGTAAAAAATGAATATAAAAATAATGTACTTGAATATTTTAAAAATGAATATCGAAACGGGCGAACTCCCAATCCATGTATTCGATGTAATCAAACTATAAAATTCGGTGCCTTTTTAGACGGAATAAAAAAGTTAGGAATTGAATACGATTATTTTTGTACAGGTCACTATGCAAAAATAATTACACCTGAAGATGGAATTTTTGGAACAAACCAAAAACCATACATGATTTCAACTTCTGAAGATAACACAAAAGATCAAACATATTTTTTATACAGACTATCTTCTGAAACACTTTCAAAAGTTCGATTCCCTTTAGCAAACTTAAAAAAATCTGAAGTTTTTGACCTTGCAAATAAGGCAAATCTTTTTGCTGCCACACGAAAAGAAAGCCAAGATTTTATTGGAGAAGAATATTTTGACATGCTTTTTTCTGACAAAGAAAGCATACCAGGAAATATAATTGATTTAGACGGAAATATACTCGGTAAACATCGTGGAATTGAACACTACACAATTGGACAAAGACGCGGACTTGGAGTTGCGGTTAACTACCCTGTTTATGTTCAAGCAATTGATGCAAAAAACAATCTAGTAGTCCTTGCCCCAAACGATGCTTTAAATTCTAATGGATTGATTGCCGATGACTTTGTATGGCCAAATGATATTGAACCTACCGAAGCAATTACAGCTAAAGTAAAAATCAGGCTTGCAAGCCGCCCAGTAGATGCTTTGATAGAAAAATACATTCCCGATGATAATGACGAAGATAAAAAATTGTACAAAGGAGCAACTTACAAGGTAACATTTAAAGAACCTCAAAGGGCAGTTGCTCCAGGTCAATCAGTTGTCCTTTATCAAGATGATGTAATACTAGGCGGCGGAATTATTTTCAAAACGATATAATATTATCTATTGATACACTCGTACGTAATCAACTTCCATTGAAGGATTTTTTAATTTTGCATCAACACCTTGCTGACCACCCCAATCACCACCAATCGCAAGATTTAAGATGATAAAGAATTTTTTATCAAATGGCCAAGTCATAGATTTTCTTTCTTGGTCATTTGCGAAGCAATAAAATGGTTGATCATCAACATACCAAAAGATTCCTTTTTCAGTCCATTCAACAGCATAAGTATGAAAAGAATCAGTTGCAGTTTCCACAGTTTGAAAATGAGTTTTTTGAGTACCTTTTCGATGATTATATGCATTTGTATGAATTGATGTATGAATAATATTATTTTCATGACCAACATGTTCCATAATATCAATTTCACCACTTCGAGGCCAATTTCCGTAATAACTTGTTTGTGGCATCATCCAAATTGCAGGCCAAGTTCCTTTTCCCTTAGGAAGTTTTGCTCTAATTTCAAAATATCCATATTTAAATGGAGCTTTTTGGCTAGTAAAAATTCTTGCACTTGTCCAATTTCCATTCTTATCTTTTTTTGCAGTGATTTTTAACACACCATTTTCAACATTAGAATTTTCCCTTGACTTAGTGTAAGTTTGCAATTCATTATTATAAATTCCAGCACTTGGTGAATCATAACCCCATTTTGTTTGATCAGGTTCACCTTCATAATCAAATTCATCAGCCCAGACTAATGAAAAATTTTCTCGCCCGATAGCGCCACAATCTTTAAATTCTTGAATCATATTTTCAGAAGCTAAAAACATAACAGGTTCAACTTCTTTTTTTGCACAAGAACTAATAAATAAAACAGCTCCAATTAATAAAAAAAATTTTTTCATTTTAAAAAATTACCTCATAAGACAAAATATTTTTATTATATTTTACACTACTTTAATCTTTTTTCAAGAATAAAAAAACTTTGAGTAAAATAATTAATTCTTCTGTAAAAATTTAATTTAATAGATATACTGTCTACATTTACGATTCATCAATTTTTTTTATAATGCTCTTTTTATTTTCTTTAAATGTTTCAAACATTTTTATTACAATAAAAATACCGCATACATATAATGATAAATAT
>JAZUSR010000161.1:0-8051 GCA_045606765.1 Treponema sp. | reverse complement strand
CACTCAATAGTGAAATAAGCGTAAAGATCTACAACAGTAGAAATTTACTTAGAAGTCTAAACTTGCGAATCAACGAGTTAGGTTATAGACATCTACAACAGTAGAAATTTACTTAGAAGTCTAAACGATGGAAATATTACTAATATCGTGATATCTACAACAGTAGAAATTTACTTAGAAGTCTAAACTTGGGGTTACACCATCATCAATCAACCATCTACAACAGTAGAAATTTACTTAGAAGTCTAAACTGAATATGGTTCGGTAACAAGAAAAAATCTACAACAGTAGAAATTTACTTAGAAGTCTAAACTTAAAGAATTAAATGCCTTGACTGGATGATCTACAACAGTAGAAATTTACTTAGAAGTCTAAACTCTAACAGTGGGTACAACAGTACCAAAATGGGCTTTTTCTTCAAAGTTTTCAAAGTTAAGCCTATATAAATTACTGATTTTTCTCAGTAAGACCATAGGTCTGCAATCAACTGATAAGAAAAATTTCTTTCTCTTCATTCTTTGCATATCCATAACATGTCTTTTTGCAGCTTTCACTTAATTCAAATATAATAATACTATCTTCTTCTGTAAAGTGTCTTGAATAGATATTTTCTATTTCTGTCTTTATGTTTCTTAAAACGGCTTCGCTATTGTGTATCTCAAACACCGAATACTGAAGCCGAAAACCGAATTTAGCCAAAAATTTAGAAAATCGTGTTCTGATTTTATCATTACTTATGTCATAACTTACCAGAAGCATCAGGTTTCCTCCAAATAAAAAACCGGAAATTCCCCGGCCGGCTTATCCCTCATAAACGCCCTGTAATAGGATTGGATATAAATGAATATTTCATTTTTATATTCCATCAAGGTCTCCAGGAGTATTCCAATATACTTCTTTGAATTTTTCCAGGGAAGAATATATTGATTCTGATTTTTCCAGAAATCCTTTTCGTTGACCTGACCAAGATTCAATGTCTTCAATATTGCAGCATCAATAATAGGTCGAAATGGTTCTTCCAGATCACACACCAGAGATTTTCTATGAAAAAACTGAGTGTGCAGAATTCCCACATAGACATCAAAACCGTACATTTCAAGCAAAGCATTTACTATATTGAATAAAATTGTATAACCTATATCCATCAATGTGTTTGTAATGTCATTCTTTACCCTGGGCTGCCGGGCTTTCCAGTTATAATCAGCAAACAGAGTCTTAAAATATAATTTTGCACTTACCCCTTCGATTCCCATTATTTCCTGAACTGACAAACCTGCTTCCAGAACGTCTTTTTCATACTGTTCCAATTTAGCTATGATGATTTTTTCTTCTTCAGTCTTCTTTCGTTTCTTTTTCAACAAAAATGCCTGATTATGAATTTTGTTTGCAATTACGTGGGAAGCAATTTCTGTCTTATCGTATGCATACTGCTTCTGTCGAAGCAAAACATTTCCCTCTGCTTTTGATGGAAGGATTGAAGTAATCCTCAGATTTGGGCTCATGAAAACTATTGTATATCCAAACTTCTTAGATCGATCCAGCAGCCCGCTTGTCAGACAGAAGTCTCCGCATATGAACAATGCAAACAACCGGTAACAGGTTGATTGATGTTTTATTTTTCCATCTCTGTCAGTTACTATAAAGTTATCGTTCTTGAAACTCAGCTTTTCTCCGTCCGATGTAAATACAAAAGCAATCTGCTTATGCTCAAAATCTCTTGTACTCATCATCTAAAAGCCTCCGTTATATTCCTTGGGAGCTAAAGGTCGGTCGCAGAAATCATTATAAATACATTTTTTACATTTTTCTTCATTCTGGGGAACAAATGCATTCATATCAAAATTCTGCATTGCTTTGTTTGTTGCTTTAAACTTTTCAAACATTTGAACATCATCTTCCGGTAAAGGAACCGGATAAACTTTGTTATCGTCGCTGGAATAAAATCTAAGTTGTTTTACAGTATATCCCATCTCTCTGAGACAAAGGCACTGGGCATACAGTTGAAAAACGTATCCGTCATAAATTGTTTCAATATGCTTTTTTCGTTCTGTAAGTAATCCTTTTTCAATATCAAAAATATCTATTTTACCGCATAATTTATATTCATCAGAATAAATATCCAGACCTTGTAGAATATTTTTATGGGTAGAATACCGTTTTTCATCTATAGCCTCATGAGCAGCTTTCCCGTCAAGCTGGGCAGAACCGTAGTATAGCCGTTCGGAAAGACTGCCGTAAAGCTGATGATAATAAATGGAAAGAGGACAGAATATGAAATCATTCAAATAACTAATTCTTAGGTAAAGTTCCATTTTCAGGCTCTTGGCTGACCAAATAATTTTCTGAAGAAATTACTGAATGCCCCAACTCCTTTTCTGTCTGCTTCCGGGCAATTCCTGCAACATTTCCGCCGCGGCTTGCAACTTTTTTGTTTTCATTAAAAGTTTCCGGTTTTTCCTGCTGCGAAATCTCTGTTGTAACACGCTCCCCAAGCATGGTAAAAATCAACTCCAGGTCTGTCATGTGATCACGCAGATTCTGATTTTTTTTAGTTAAACCTTTATATGTCTTATATTCAGAAGGTGTCAGTCCAAAAGTCGCTTTTGAAATTTCTGCTGTTAGAATCGCAAAATCTTTTTCTTTTGTAATTCCACGCTCTTTCCATTCATCAGTTAAATTTTGACGAATTGCAATTCCTCGTAACCGTTTATCTATCCAATCTTTTGGGTAACCTTTTTTCTCGTAAAGCTCTTTCATTCTTTCTTGAGAAAGTTCTGGATTTTCAATTTCTTGTATGCGTTCATATCCAACTTGCGCAAGCCATTGCTTAAAAGGTTCAGCCTTTGGAGATGGGATAGATTGAATTATACGAAGAATAGATTTTACATTGGCTGAAAGAGTCTTTCTTTTTACCCCGGCTGCAGTATACATTTCTACCTGGGGACAATTTGTCCCCAGGAAACTTCCGAGACTTTCATCTCTTTTTCTTAATTTTTTCAAATAATCTGTAGGATTTACGCTTTCTGTCAGAACTCCTACAACATCAACAACAGAAAAATACCACTGTTCTTCTTCTTCATTCCAAACAGACCGGATTTTACCATCCTGAAAGATTTTAATATGTTGCAAAGATTTTTCAGAATTATTTTGCATATTCTTTGTCCTGCACAAACTTGAACCAATCGGCATGAGAAATATTCTGTATTACACCCTTTTCATCACGGTTAAAATTATTTTGCAATAAATACAAGCCTTTTAATGCAATATGATATGCCCCGTTTGCATCTGCATCTATTGGCAACTTTGCATTTTTACCTTTTTTAGCTTCTTCCCTGGAATCAAAGAATGTTCCGTCTTCTGATTTTACAGGAGAAATTAAGTAGTCAATTTCTGTGTTTGGAATAGAATTTCTCATTTGCAAAATTGCATTAAACATTCTTAAAAGTGTATCAAAAAATTTTGCATTTGATTTTTCAGCTTGGATTGTATGGACGGAATCAATAAAATTATCTTCATTATTCCAATTTATTCCAAAGTCATCAAAAATATTCTTTAACTGTTCTGTTGGATTTATACTAATATTCATGCGTTCTGCTTTATTGTAAACAAGTCGTTCTCCTTTTGTGTAAACTTCCCACTTTTTCTTAAAATCAGCATTATCACAGATTTTTCCATAATCAAATCCAAATACAAAACAATCTTCTTTTGAATCATAACGTAGAGAATCAAATTTTTCGAAAAACTCTTTTTTCTTTTCTACATTTGTTAATCCTTTTGTAATGAAAAGATTTGCAAAACCAGTTTTTGGATCAATTTTTGAAGTATAAGCTGCAGGGATATAGAAAAGCCATCCACATTGTTTATTAACATCACTTACATTTGCAGATTTATTTGTTAATTGATAAGCATTAAGAACTCCACCAGGCTCTGTTACCTTTTTATCTTTGAAAACAAGATAATTTAGCTTTTCAATTAACATATTTTCAAATTTTTGATAAATCTGTCTTTCTACAGCAAAACGACCTCGCTTAAATCCAAAATTCAAATCTTCCATAACAACAATTGCGTTATGTTCAACCATCATTTTTGCAATTTCATGAACAACAGCAGATAAATAGCCTTCTTTTAATTCTTTGATATTTCCAATTGTTTGCCAGTTTTTACGAGCCTTGTCTCTGTCACCTTCTTTGTATACAAGTTTTTCCTGATAATTTACTTTTACCGTTTTATCATTTCTAACTTGGTCAACAAGATTCAATGTTTTTTGAAGTTCAATTTCACCTTTTTGATTTATTAATGAAAGATAAATAAGATGACGTTCTCCTCGATCCAATCCAATAATTTTTACATCAGTATTACCACTTAACACTTCAAGAACTTGATTATTAAATTCTTTATTTGATTTATCAGGTGCCTTAAAGTTCATTGTAATAGGACAATGGAAAAGATAAGTATCTTCTATAAAGCGATTATCCTTTGTAATATCGTGAGTTGCTTCTTTACAAACAACAACTCCTGAATCTAACAATGATTTTGCAGTTTCTGAAATAGTATCAGTCATTTTGTTTTTGAATTGATAAATTTCTTGATAAATGTCTTCTGGAATTGATTTTCCGTCATTTGTTGTTCTATTTACAAGAATTGAACCTTTTTTGTGAACAGTTACTTTTTCTTTGTTCAAACTTGGTTTTCGCCAGAATAATTCTGCTTCTCCATTTAATTTTAGACAAACATCTTTTAAATTTTCTTCACTAAAAAGATTTTCCCAATAAAGTGTATGAAGATTTTTCTTTCCAGAAGTTTTTGAAGCAAAGTCTTTGTTATAGATTTGGAAAAGGAAAAGTTTTCCTTCGTTTACTAGTTTATCAATATACTCCTTACTGATAGTAACAAATTGAATTTGATATGCCTGCGAATTTACATCATCTGTAAAACTTTGAAACGAATAATATTCTTTTGTTTCTTTGAAAATAAAATCATAAGCATCAAAGTATTCCTTTGTTAATACCTTATAATAATCAATATATTTTATTAAGTCGTCTTTACTAAAAGTATCAGAAGTTCGAAGATATGATTTTCTTTTTCTAATTTCATTTATTTCTGTAGGTAAGTAAGCATTTCGATATTCTTCAATTTGTCTATTTACACCATCCGTATCTTTACGACCATTTTTTTTGACAGTTTTTCCATTAATTCTCAAAAGATTGGGAATATCTTTACTTGGATCAGCAGCCTGTAGATAAATCATTTTTTCATAATAATTTTCATTTTCCTTTGGTTTCGGATAACTTTTAAATTCATTATGAAAATTTTTATTCATAATACCTAAGTAATACTTTTCTTTTTCTCTTAATAAAATTGAACCATACATTAATTCATTATTCAAAGCCCAGCCTTTTGCACATGTAGGTGAATCAAAATTCAATTTTATCTTCTTCATTTCACCAGGTTTCTTTGTTACAAAATTACGAACTTTGTTATACAAAGGAACAACTTGAGCAAGTGCTGTTAATATATCATCTAATTTTGAATAAAAATTTGAATCCTTTTGTTCTTCACCACGATAATCAACAAGTTTTAAGTGATGGTAAAGATTTTGAACTTCGTCCAGATATACTTTTATTGGAGTGGCAGCTTCTTTCTCTTGTTGTAAATCATGAATATTTTCAAAATCTATTTTTTTAAAGGTCTTATTAATTTCACACAATAAATTTACTTCATAATTGTCAATTGTTTCTTTTGTCAGAAAAAATTCCTTTACGGATTTTTCAGCTTCAAGTCCAAATTCTGAGCACCACCTCTCATATGCAGCCTGCATATCGGTTAACGAGTAATCACTTTCTGCAATTTCATTTTTTAGATTATCCAACTGTCTGTCTGTCAGATTTTTCTTTGCTTTATCTTTTGCTATCAGAAATAAACCTTCTGTTAAAATTGACCAAGAATTAAAAATTTTCTTGGAAAATTTTGTAATAGATTTTGAAGGTACGTATATTTCTGATAAATCATATTCTTCATTGTTATTCAACAAATCCCGAATTAATTCTATATATTCTTCAACTACCGACGAATTGAATTCTTTTATAGTTAAGTAAACTTCTTCATTATTTTCAAATCCAACCGGAATAAAAGAAGCTGTACCTCGATCGCTTAAAATCTGCTTATAGAGTTCTACCATTTTCTTTTTAAGTTTATACTTTTCTTCATTCGGCAAAGCTTGTCTAGCAAGGTTTATAAATTCATTTAGGCCTTTAATTTTCTCAGTCCCGGCTTCGCCGGAAATTCCACCGATTATTGTATTATAAAAATCAATTCCACTTTGAGCTATAACACTGTTGAAACCATCAATGGTAAATACATAATCAAGAGCTCTGCCTTTTAGATGGTCTTTCAAAGACTTTTCCGTATCACTGATTATTTTTGGAAAATTAACTTTCAAATAATTATATAATTTGATATTTGCAAAAAATTTTGGAAAATTTTCATGCACAATACGGTAACTAATTGCAGTTGATTCTGCATCTGCACTGTACATGTTTTTCCTGTTCTCGTGAAAACCTACAAAATATGTACTGAATCTGTTAAAAGCAGCCAAAGCTTTCTGCTTATTTTTGATTTCGTCTTCAGGAGCATTTTTTATTAATTCAGGCAGAAGTTCCTTAAATAATCCATCCTTGAAAAGTTTATTATATTCTTTTTGAGCATGAAAACCCTCAACTATTTTTTTTCTTGCTATTGCTTGAAGTTTATCAAGTTTAACTTTATGGGAAGCTTTTTTTTCTCTATCTCTCTCATTCTGAAGCAAATCAAGCTGATTAAATAAATCTTCCCAGGAAAATGAAAATTCTTTGAGTGATTTCTCTATGAAATTTCTATGAATATTATCTATAAGTTTTTTTATTTCAGGATACGCTTCAGCACGCTGGATATCTGTTTTAAGAAACTGTTTTATATTTTCTTCAGTTTTTCCAATAGGTATTAATCTATTCCTCAAAGTAATAGAACGGGAATATCCGTTCTTCTGTCCGCAAAATTCATTTAAACCTTTCATCTCTCCCCCTTTCAATCCTTCTTTACGACTTCAGACAGGCTTGTTACCAGACCGGCCATGTTCTGGATATCGGACGGAACTATGATCTTGGAGGCTTTTCCGTCGGCGGCTTTTTCAAACGCCTCCAGGCCGCGGAGCCTGATTACCGCTTCATCCGGCATTGCTTCCTTGATCATCCTGATACCTTCCGCCTTGGCATGCTGTACCTCAAGAATGGCCTGGGCCTCTCCTTTGGCCTTCTGTATTGCAGCCTCCTTCTCAGCCTCAGCCTGAAGTATCATGGCCTGTTTTTCACCTTCTGCCACCAGGATGGCGCTCTGCTTCTGTCCTTCGGCAATGAGAATCTGCTCCCGGCGTTCCCTTTCTGCCTTCATCTGCTTTTCCATGGCATCCTTGATTGCTTCAGGTGGCATGATATTCTTCACCTCCACCCTGTTCACCTTGATTCCCCACGGATCTGTGGCTTCATCCAGGATGCTTCTCATCTTGGTATTGATTATGTCACGGCTGGTGAGGGTCTGGTCCAGCTCCAGCTCTCCGATGATGTTTCTCAGAGTGGTGGCCGAAAGATTCTCAAGAGCGCTTACCGGCTGCTCAACTCCGTAGGTAAACAGCTTCGGATCCGTAATCTGGAAATAGACAACGGTATCAATCATCATGGTTACATTATCCCTGGTAATAACCGGCTGAGGAGGGAAATCGAGAACCCGTTCCTTGAGGGAAACGGTCTTTACTATTCTGTCGATAAACGGAAGCTTGATATGAATTCCCACATTCCAGGTACAGCTGTAGGTTCCCAGCCTCTCCAGAACAGAAGCATAGGACTGAGGAATAATTCTGATATTGGTAACAAGAAGAACTACCAGAATGACAAAAAGAGTGATACTTACATAAATGGACATATTGCCTCCTATTTATTTTTCTTTTCTATTACAAGAGTGTTTCCGTTGACCTTGATGACGGTACAGATCTCTCCCTTTGAAATCTCACCGCCATCTGC
>JAZUSR010000160.1:0-4554 GCA_045606765.1 Treponema sp. | reverse complement strand
AATTTCCAAGATGTTCCAGACCTTACTTCAAGGGTATTATTTAATTATGTTCAAGCCGACATTGTATATGCTACAACAACTAACTTTCCAAAGGAAGTATCAGATGAAATAGTAAACAAATACAAAGAGGGTATGACAAGAATTCATCATTACACTCTCCAAGATAGTTCAGGATCAACTATTAGAGGCTGGGACTTTGAACAACAATATGAAAACTGGGAAACTTCACTTTTATAAAGGAGATAAAATATGGGAAAACAAATACATAGTTTAGCAAATTGGAAAACAAATGGATGTTGGCAAAGAAGTCTTGCATATGATTACTATTTGGAAAAATATTTCAATTTGTTTATGGGTGCTTACAAATTTACTGGCATTACACCAGAGCAACAGCATTATATTTTGAAAAAACTTTTCTTTGATGGAAAAATAGCTTCTTTTATCGTTGAGGGGACAAAACTAAATATTGATGAAGTTCCAACAACAACAAATGAATATCCAAATGGGATGATTGCTTTTGTGCCATTTGCGCCTTGTTTATTTAACATTGAAGATTTTCCAATTAAAGTCAATTTAATTGCAGTAAGAGGGGCAACCTTTATCCCAAAAGGCATAAAAGTAGTCAATAAAGATGTTGTTATTTGCTACATTCAAAAGAATAAAAGGTCAATTGTTCAAATGGTCGATTTCTTCATTCAAAAAATTGTTGATGTTGAAATGACAATCAAAAATAATTTAAAGGCATTAAAAACTCCGTTCTTCATTGCTACTACACCAGAAAACGAAAGCAAGATGAAAACTTTATGGGAGAAGATTGACAATGATGATGGAGTTCTTTATTTATCAGCGAGTGAAATTGAAAGCATTAAAGTTCTTGCAACTGGCACTCAATACACTGTTGATAAACTTTTTAATTACAAACAAGCACTTGAAAACGAACTTCTCACTTATCTCGGAATTGATAATCTTGGAATTATGGAGAAGAAAGAGCATATGATCACTGATGAAGTCAATTCAAACAATGACCTAATTAATGACCATTCCGATTTGTTCTTGTCTGCTTTACAAGACTGGTGCAAGAAAATCAAAGAAGTGTTTAATTATGACATATCAGTTGAAGCAACTTCTTCTCCTGTAAGTGTTGAAAAAGAAACACAAAACGAAGAAAATGAAGAGGGGGATGATGAATAATGATACGCAATTTTATGTTTGAAGACCGATTTATATATAGCTTTGATGAGGCTTGTGAAACTTTCTTGTTAAATACAATGTCTCCACATCCGACTTTTCCACTTAAAACTGGCGAAGATGTTTTGAGAGGTTTGTTGTCTATTGGATATGTTGGATATAATGGCTTAACTCACAAATTTGATACTAATTACAATGAACTTTCATTTGTCTCCACAGAGAATAATGAATTAGTTTGCTCTGACAAAGCAAGAATTTTGTTAAATAAAATAAAATTAAGATATGGAACACATATCGCACTAAATTGTCCAAGTTCATCAGATGATGACAAATTATCTGAAACAAGAAACTTGTTTAAAAAGATATTTAATCTAATTGACTATACTTATTTCAAATATTCGACATTATTAGAGGAATACGAAAGTCAAAAATCTCACTTGCTCGACAAACTTTCAAGAATTAGAAGTGGAAACAGACAACTCTCACAAGAAGCAGAACATAGTGAAGAAAGCAACAAACTCTCTTTATATAATGATACTCCACAAACAACTGATGTTGTCGCTACCATTGAGGGCAATCAATATGTCAGCGATCTCACAAAAGGGCGAGATACAAATGAGGGAACTAACTCATCAAGTGGAACTGATGAATATGAAGAGACTGAAACTTGGGACAATGTTCCAATTATGGCAAGACTTGAAGAAATCGAAAAGAAATTGTCTAATTTATGGAAAAAATGGCTAAACGAATTTGATGAATTATTCGTGGAGGAGGTAAATTACTAATGAAAAAGTTTAGAGTTGATTATGTTTTTGATGGCATTGCATTAGTATTTGCAGGAATTCAGCCAGAAGTATTGTTTCAATACATACAACTTGGACTTGGTATTCTCGCCACGATTGTCTCGCTTGCATTTTCTATCTGGCAATGGTGGAAAAAAGCAAAACAAGATGATAAAATAACAAAAGAAGAATTCAAAGAGGGTGCTGACATCATTCGGGGTGGAATTGATGAAGTAAAGCACCATCTTGAAGATAAAGATGAAAGGAAATAAAAATGGCAAACTACAATGAAACCTCAAAGGCAGTCAAAGATGGCCTCGCTGAAATTATGAAGAGAGAAGACATCTCTGATGAGGCATTAGGAAAATTGACTGTTGTTCTCGACAATGTTAAAAGTCTTGACACACAACATCAAGAAGTTGTCGATAAATGCCTTGATTATAGAGACAAATATGTCAAGGGCATTACAAACTTTGGAACATCTGACAACCCAAAAGAGGATGGCAAAGGCCGTTCCTTTGATGAAATTACAGCAGATGTTATGAAAAGAGATAATGTTAAATAAGAAAGGAAACAAATTTTATGGCAAAATTATCTATGGCACAAATTACTGAAATTGCAAAAACTTATGTTTCAGAAAATTCAGTTTCAGTTGCTGAATTCGTGGCTAGACGAAACAACTCTGCTGGTTTAGTTGATAAAATCGGCAAACTCGTTATGCTTGATACTTCTTATGTTGATAAATTAGCAACATTTGAGGGCGAGAGACTTTCATTTGGTAAAACAATTGAAGAAGTCAATCAAGACCTTATCCTCCCAGAAGAATTCTCGGAAGCAGGAAGTGGTGCTTTATCACTTCACAAACCAACATATCGCCCAGCATTCTATTCCTATACATTAGGAAGAAAGAAATTCCCAATTTCAATTCAATATGATGATCTCGAAAGAGCAGTTCATTTTGAGGGACAATATGCTGAACTTATGGCTATGAAAACAAAGAGATTGTTTGACAGCTATGCAGTTTGGAGATACCAAGTCAAGAGAGAAATTCTCGCAAAACTTATCGGCTATGCTGACGCAAGCAAAACATCTGCAACAGCATATTCTGCTTCTTCATCTTATGCTGTCGGTGCTTACATCAAGAATTCAACTGAATATGGCATTGTTGTAAAACCAATTACAGCTTCACAAACCGAGACAAACTCTTGGGCAAAAGTCAAAGCAGGTGGATGGGTTATTCTTCTTGATTTAGTTCAAGAAATTGCTGTTCCATCTGACACTTCAACAGGCGAAGCATTTGTCAAACAATTAAAGAAAGATTTAGAAGTTGGCTCTGATATTTCAGAGGGACATTCTTTAAACGGAAATACACTTGGCGCAACAGAGGGACTTGTTCTCTTAACAAAGCAAGGTGTTATGCCTGTTATTGATGTTGATGTTCTCGCAGGTGCATTCCATCAAGAAAAAGTTTCTGTTCCAGCAGAACAAATCACCATCAAAGACTTTGGTGGAGATAATACTAATGTCTATGCAATCTTAATGGATAGAAGAATGGTCAAACTCCATAACACATATGAAGCAGTCAGAGAAAATCTCAATGGAGATGGAGACTTCCTCAATATGTTCTTACATTCAGAAGATACAGCATTCATTTCCAGAAACTGCTTCTTCAAGATTTATCGTAATCCATCTGCATAAGATAATTCAAAATTTGAGTTTCAGTCTCTTCTCATCAAAAAGAGACTTATTCTTACAGAAAGGAGAATAAATTATGAAAAGAATGTTAGATCAAAAAACAATCGACAATTTAAAAGCTTTGCTTTCACAAGTAAGTATTGATGATAATCAACAGGTTATATTTTTTGACAATGTTAATTTTCAGTCTTTTCTTAAAATTCCAAGTTTAGAAGTTATTGTTGATGAAGAAGGTAATCCATTATTCCCACTTGAAAACAATGCTGGAAAAGTCCTTGCAGTCAATGAGAATGAAGATGGGCTTAAAGCTGTTGAAGTTAGTGGTGGAATAAAATTATATGCGCACACTATTGGCTATATGCCATCTCCATCCAGCGCAGGCAAGAAAACATGTGTTTTCATAACTTCAAAACCTACTGCTTATCAAAATGTCAAAGCATTAGTTGAAGATTTAGAAGTTGGTGATGGTTATACTGCAATTAGTAAAAGCAGATTTGGTGGTGGTGGAGTGACTTACAACATTGTTCGCATAGTGTTTCAGTATTTATCTTATAATCAAACAAATATAGCATTTGAGATCACAGAAACTTATACTGGTTTAGATACAACAACATTAAGTGTTGTAATGTCTAAAATTGATGATACTGTTATATCTGCTAATTTTGAAGATACAGTCACACCACTTTAAAAATCAATTCAATTTAATTTCGTAAAGGCTCATCATTGAGCCTTTTTTAATGCGAAGTAATTAACTACTGCGACAAGTCTATTTTGTTGTATATTGCGCTTGGAATAACTTATGCGACAAGTCTATTTGCAATCATCTGTGTTCTAACAACTGCTATTTTCTAATAAATTGGCATTTTTACAATTGTGTTAGAAAACGACA
>JAZUSR010000159.1:0-10114 GCA_045606765.1 Treponema sp. | reverse complement strand
GATATAATATACATATGAAAATAAAAAAAATAATAACTTTAATAATTTTCTCATTATTTTTATCAACCCTTTTTTCAAAAGAGTATACCGAAGTTGAATTAACTAATTTACGAAATTCTGTAGTTGAAGAAGTAAAAAAATATATTGGGTGCCCTTACAAACATGGAGCAATCGGACCAAACGCCTTTGACTGTTCAGGATTAATTTACACAGTATTCAAAAATGCGGCTGGAATTAATTTGCCTCGTTCAGCAAAGTCGATTTATTCCTATGTAACAATTGTTCCCTTTTCTGAAATTGAATTAGGAGATTTAATTTTTTTCAAAACCACAGGAAATGGCACAATTTCACATGTCGCAATTTACATCGGCAGAAATCAATTCATTCACGCAGCAAGTGATGGCTCTACAACAGGAGTAATTGTTTCTTCTCTAAATGAAAAATATTACAAAAACACATATGCCGCAGTAGGAAAGCCATTTCCCAAAGCAAAAAATTCTTCCATAACAACACAAAAAAAACAAGAATCCTCCTCAAACAAAACTACTACAGAGACAACTATAAAAAATACTGAATCTCAAAAAAAAACATCGCAATCAAAATCACAATCTTCATCGTCTCAATCACAACCTACTTCTTCGCCCTCAACTTCATCTTTTCTAAACAACTTTGAATTAGACACAACGCTCTCATGTGATTGGTCATTTTTAATGCCTCAAGGATTTGTTTTCAATCACAGAGGTGTTTCATTTACAAATGTTCTAAAATACACACAATGGAAAATACAACCTGGAATTGGAGCAACTCTTAGATGGAACGAGGGAACAAAGTGTTTTCAAATTCCTTTTTTTTTCAGTCTTAACACGAATGAATATTTTGGAATGTACATAGGCCCTGTCATTACGTTTGGTTCAGCACGAATTCCAAATGGAAAAGCAGAAATTAAAACTTCCTTTTTTCCTGGAATTGTAGGAATGTCATTTAACACACCTAAGATCAAAATCGGGACACTAAATTTTTCTCTTACAACAGATTTATTTTATACATTTTATACAACAGTAAATAATTCCTCACTTTCTTTTCAAAATGCAATTTCATCGGGTCTTGTTTTATCCACAGGAATTCGTGTAACATTTCCACTACAATAAAGTTTAAAAATAAAAGAAAGGAAATTAAAATGAAATCACTAAAAAAAATTTACACACTTATTCTTACAATTTTTTGTACAATCTTTTATACAGGATGTCCTGTAAAAATCAATATCAGTAATAACCAAAATGAATCAATTTATATTAATTTTTCAACTATAGCAGGGTCAAAAATCAACAATCTTATTACCTCTCTAAATGAGCAATCAAAAAATAAAAAAATTTTTGATACATTTGAAATTGAAAAGTCTCTTGCTCAACTCGGATTTGACAATGTTGAAGCCATTTCTAGAATTTCAAATCATACAGAAAATCTTTCTGTAAACTGTTCAACAGATAAAAATACATTGAATTTTATAAACATTACGTTTGCTAACAATAAAATTTCAAATCTTTCAATTACACTTTCACCACAAATTCTTCAAGAATTAATTATTTCACAAGATTCTATAATTCAAAAATATGCCGATTTACTTATGGCCCCATGTTTTACAGGTGAAGAAATTTCAAAAGATGAATACATTGATTTACTATCATCTGTCTACGGAAAAGAAATTGCAGAAGAATTAATTCAAGGGAATTTTACAATCTCAATTAATAATTCTACAAGCAAAAATTCTGTACTAACTATACCATTAATAGATATTTTAACCTTAACGAATGAAACAACTTTTACCTTAACGAATTAATAAATTTGCAGAGTTTTTCTGCTGCAAGTTTATGAGTCAATGGACCTGGATGAGCTCTAGACCCTTTATCTTCATCAGTTTGTTCAATATCCATTGATTCAAATTCTAATGTAAAAATGTTTTTATCTTGAAAAGAATTTTTATATTCTTCAATTCCATCATTAATAAAAGGCATCACTTCTGGAATACACATCATTCCTGTTGCCCATATAATTTTAGCACAAGGATTATTCTTTCTTACAACAGATAAAAATCTATTCACTCCATCTGTAATCTTTTTTCCATCCTCGACAGATGGTTTCCCATTATCAGCTAAATGCATTTTATATTCATTCCCAGAAACAGGATCTATCCAAGGTTCTTGGTAAAATCCACCCCTATCGTTTGTACCTAAATTAATTACTATAAAATCTGGTTGCCAAATTGAAAAATCATATGGTTGCAAACCACCTAAATTTTCGTAAGCACTTAACTTTCCAGGTTGAGGATTTTTTACAATAGAACAAACTTTTTCATAATGAGGGGGAATTATTCCATATGGATTATTATTCCATGCAGAAACAATTCCATACCCACCTTGACTCATTACTCTAAAGTCGGCGGTCAGTTTTGTCGCAGTCTGATATGCATATGTTTTAGAAAATGACATATGACAAGAAATCCAATCCATATCACCAACAGCCCCATATAAACCCTCACCAGTTGTAATACTATCACCAATAAACTCAATTTTCAAATCACTTTTTGGCAAAGCTTCAAACTGACCGCCTTTTGACAATGCTAATTTATGAATCTTAAGAAAATGCTTAGAATCATCTGTCATCGGCTGAGAGTCTTTAATTACACGAATATCACTTTGATAAGAATTGTCAAATCCTCTTGCTAAACAAATCCAATGACGACCTTTTGTTACCATCTGCCTTGAATTAATGCGTCCATTTAAAAAAATTGCAATCCAAGGTTCCAAGGATGAATAATCTGCTTCAACCAAGGCCCAAAGTTCTTGCCCCTTAAAATGAACTTCAAACCCTGACCCATTCCAAAACAAAACTCTACCAGAAGTATTTTCAACACCTTTTATATTTCGCCCCAAAAATCTTACTTCTGGAATTTTATTAATTTGATATTTTTTTACATTTCGCATATTTTCACCTACAAATTCACTATTTCTTTTAATTTTAAACTATATTTCTTCACCAAGAATTGATTCACGAAGTTCAAATTGTTTTACAAGATTTTCAATTTCTGCATGCAACTTAATTACAACATCTACAATTACCTTTTCATATTTTACATCAGCTTCTTCATCTAACTTTTTTAGAGCATACATAACAGAATTTTCTTTTTTTGGAGCCTCTGTAATAAATTTATCCAAAGCATCAGCAACTGCTAAAATTCGAGCACACAATGGTATTGTAGTTTCCTTTAATCCAATTGGATAACCTGTGCCATCCCAATGTTCATGATGAGAATAAGCCATTTGAATAGCAATTTCGTTAAAATGACCATTGTCAATTTGAGGTAATAAATCAAGCAGTCTTTTCCCTTCTCCAGTATGATTTTTTAATACCTCAAATTCCTGTTCTGTCAACGGAGTATGCTTATTTAAGATTTCACGAGGAATATGAACTTTACCAATATCGTGCAAAAAGGCAGCACTTGAAAATGCTTTAATTTCATCATTTGTTAATACAGTATTGTAATAACCCAAATCTTTTAAACCTCTTGAGATTAATTCAACATATTCTTGAACATGAATTACATGACGACCAATAAACATATCATGTCCACCAAGACATTTTCCTGTAAACTGAATAATTTTATATTGTGTGTTTTGCAAATCCAAATTTTTTTGCTGCAATTGATTAAAAATTTCTTCTCTAGTTTGTGACAAAGATAAGATTTGCAAATGAGATCTCATCGTTTTATCTAAAACCCAATATGTACACAAAGTAAGAAAAACCATTTCCATCAAAAGACCAATAACAAACCCGAGATGAAAACACCCTAATCGCAAAATACTTGCAAGAACAATTAAAATAAAATCAACAATGTTTATAAAAACTGTTAATCGTTTGTTATAATACAAACAACTTATAATCGGAATAATCGCCAATGAAATCGATGGGTTAACAGTTTTATTAGCAAACAAAAGGAAAACAACTCCACAACAAGAAAGAAGTCCAAAATACATTGAAACTTTTTTTAACTTTTCTTCCCCGTTTAAAAAAACTTCTATTATGCTACATGAAAAAATATAAGCAAAAACACAAAATGAATACATTAAACTCATTCTAAATATTTTTAACAATGACAATAACAAAAAAATAATCGGAACTACTGTTGCACAGAACAAAATCGTCTGAACAATTTTGTTTACTCTAGATATATTTTCATAAAAAAAATCTTGTTCATAATCAGTCATATTTAATATATCCATTATTTTTCCTCATCCTACTTTTTCCGTTTAAGTGTTAAAAACCTAAACGGAACATGTGTATTAAAACATTCTTCTTGTATTATATCAAACTCTTGAATATTTAACAAAGGAAAAAATCTATCAGCTTCAACATTTAAATCAATTTCAGTTGCATAAATTTTATCTACAAGGGAAATTGCTTGTTTATAAAGAGATTCCCCACCTGCAATAAATATTTTTTTAGAAGGAAACCTTTCTTTTGAATACACTATAGCTTCTGTCAATTTTGAAAAAGTAGGACACCCATATTTTGAAAAATCTTCTGTCGTTGAAATAATCAAATTTTCACGATTTGAAAGTGGTACTTTTAATTTGTTAAATATTTCTAAAAAAGTAATTCGTCCCATTATAACAACATTGTTTAAAGTTAATTTCTTAAAACGTTTTAAATCTTCATCAATTTTCCATGGAATTTTTCCATTCTTTCCAATTCCACGATTTTTAGAATATGCAACAATTATTGAAATCTCTGTATTAGACAAAACATCTTTGTTCTTCATAAAAATTCAGCCATTTATTTCTAAAATATTTTTGAAACAATATTTTTCTTATATAAATATATTTGTTTACATAACAAAACATTGACGGCAAAAGAATTTAATTAAATAATTATTTAGCATTAAGTAAAAAAAAACGATACCAAACATACACTTGATGCTAATTTGAGCCAAAGTAAGTTTTACCTTGGCTCTTTTTTTATTTTTCTGAAAACCTTTTTAAAAACAATTTTGTTCTTTCTTGTTTTGGATTTTCAATTATATCAACAGGATTTCCTTCTTCAACAACAATTCCCCCGTCAATAAACATAACATGATCGCATAAATCTCTTGCAAAAGCCATTTCGTGAGTTACAACAACCATTGTCATTTTTTCCGATGCAAGGTCCTTAATTACTTTAAGAATTTCTCCAGTCAATTCCGGATCTAAGGCACTGGTAGGTTCATCAAAAAATAAAACTTCTGGTTTTAACGCGAGCGCCCTTGCAATAGAAACTCGCTGTTGCTGACCACCAGATAATTCACATGGATAATTATTTTCTTTAGAAGACAAATTCATTTTTTCCAAAAGCCTTCTAGCTTCTTTTTCAGCTTCATCTTTAGTTTTTTTAAGAACTGTTATCTGAGGTTTTACAACATTTTCTAAAACAGAATAATGAGGAAACAAATTAAAATTTTGAAAAACAAGACCTACTTTTAACGATATATTCTTTTGAACTTCTTTTGAAGAATATATTCCTTTAGAAACAAGAGGTTCCCCACAAATCGAAATTGATCCATCAGAAACTGTTTCTAACTGAGTAACACAACGCAATATTGTTGATTTTCCAGACCCGCTTGGCCCAATAATTCCGAGAACCTGTCCTTTACGCACAGAAAATGAAACATCTTTAATTACTTCGACATTGCCAAATGTCTTTTGAATATTTTTTACATCAATAATTAATTCACTTTCTTGCATAATTATCTCCAAGCTTAAATCAATTTTTTAAACTTTTTTTCAACATCTTTAATAAGTTTATATTCAAAAGAATCAACTAAAGCAAGCCAAGATGCTTCAACTAAGTCACAACTTACACCTACAGTAGTCCAACTTTCGTTACCGTCAGAACTTTCGATTAATACACGAACACGGCTTGCGGTTGCACTTTTTCCATCTAATACACGAACTTTATAGTCAGTAAGTCTGAACTGTGTTACAGAAGGATAAAATCTTTCTAAAGCTTTTCTAAATGCAAGGTCTAATGCATTAACAGGGCCTGAACCTTCACCTGCTGTAACTTCAATCTGACCATCAACTTCTACCTTAACTTGAGCACAAGCACAAACACCTTCTTCTGGACGAGGATTAACAGAATTAACCTGATAATAATGTAGATTAAAAAATGGCTGATATTTGCCCATTGCTTTTCGAACCAAAAGTTCAAAACTTCCTTCAGCACCTTCAAATTGATATCCTTCAAATTCAAGTTGCTTAACTTTTTGCATAAGTTCAGCAACTACAGGATCATCTTTTTGAATTGATGAATCAAATCGTTTTAACTTTTCGATAATCATACTTCTACCAGCAACCTCACTCATTAAGAACACGCGTTCATTACCAACAGTTTCTGGCTCAATATGTTCGTATGCCATTGGATTTTTTAAAACAGCATCAATATGCATTCCAGCTTTATGCGCAAAAGCATTTGATCCAACATATGGAAGTCCCGAATCAAGATGAAGATTTGAAATTTCGGCAACCTTTTTAACAATTGATGTCAATTCTGGAAGTTTATCTTGAGGAACACATTGATATCCCATTTTCAATTGTAAATTAGGAATAATTGTACTAAGATTAGCATTTCCAGTTCGTTCTCCTACTCCAAGCAAACATCCTTGAACATGACGAGCACCTGCATCAACTGCTATCAAACTATTTGCAACTGCAAGACCAGAGTCATTATGAGTATGAATACCAATAATAGCTTTGTCGCCAAACATCTTTACGACATCTTTTGTAGCTTCAGCACATTCATTTAAAACACAACCACCTTTAGTTTCACACAAAGTCAATACACTTGCTCCACCATCAACTGCAGCTTGTAAAGTTTTCATTGCATATTCACGATTTTTTTCAAAAGCTGTAAAAAAGTGTTCTGCATCATAAATTACATTTCGTCCATTTTTCTTTAAAAATGCAGCAGTGTCATAAATCATTTCTAAATTCTCTTCAAGTGAAGTACGAATAATATCTGTCACTTGAAAATCCCACGATTTTCCAAAGAATACAACATCTTCAGTTTCTGCCGCAAGCAAACTTTGAAGATTAGAATCTTCAATACACTGCATACCTTTTCTGCGAGTTGAACCAAATGCACAAAGACGAGAATTCTTTAAATTTAATTTTTTTACTTGCTGAAAAAATTCCATATCCTTAGGATTTGACCCTGGATTTCCAGCTTCAACATATTTTACGCCTAATTCATCAAGAGCTTCTACAATATGAATTTTATCCTGAATAGAAAAACTAATACCTTCACCTTGAGCACCATCTCTTAATGATGAATCCAGAATATCAATTATTTTTTTATCGTTCACAGTAGACCTCTTTATTTATTTTTATTTTCTAATTATGAATTAAATAATAAGAATTTTCAATATGCTCATAAAAGTTACTTTCAAATTGTCAAACATTCTTAAAAATGGTACAATTTTACATTATTTATATTTTTTTTATGGAGAAGAAAATGAAAAAACTTTCAATACTTTTAGCAACAATTCTTACAATTTGTTTTACAAGTTGTTCAAAAGAAAAAGTCATTATTAACAATGCAAATGATTTGAACGGAAAAAAAATTGGTGTTCAATCTGGAACTACAGGAGAAAACTGGGTTCAAACAAATTTAAAAGACATTAGACTTTCTTCATTTAAAACAGGAATAGATGCAGCATTAGATTTAAAAAATGGTGCAATTGATGCTGTTGTACTTGATGAACTTCCAGCAACTGAAATCGTTAATAAAAACAAAGACTTAATGATTATTCGTGATTCTGTCTTTACAGAAAACAAAGAAGAATATGCAATAGCTGTAAAAAAGGGAAACAAAGAACTTCTCGACAGTATTAACTCAACAATTTCTAAAATTAAATCAAATGGAAAATATGAACTTTTAATTTCAAGCTATATGCCAACAGATGGAAAAATTAATATTCCTGTAATGGTTTCAAATAATAATTCAAAGGAATTAAAACTTGGAACAAATGCTACATTCCCTCCATTTGAATATGTTGAAGGAAAAGACATCGTAGGTTTTGACATTTCAATGGGAGAATTAATTGCTGATGATTTCAATTCAAAACTTGTTGTAGTTGATATGGCATTTGATAGTTTAATTCCAGCTTTATCATCAGGTTCAATTGATTTTATCGCAGCAGGAATGTCTGTTACAGAAGAAAGAAAAAAGAATGTGGATTTTTCTGAACCATATTTTGCATCAGAACAAGTTATTATCGTAAGAAAATAATTTTACAAATTGGTAAAAACTGAAATTTCCCTTTTTCCGTTTTTACCAATTAAAAAGTTACGTTATCAACTTTTTTCATTGAACCTTTTGGGAGGAGAACTTTGATAAATTCATTTATTGAAACAATGATTTCTAATCAGCGCTGGGTTTTACTTTTGCAAGGATTGGGAACGACAATATTAATTGCAATTTGTGCCATTCTAATTGGAACAGTTCTCGGTTGTATTTTTGCCTTAATGAAAATTTCTGAAAACAAATTTCTTCGAGGAATTGCAAATATTTATACAACCATTTTACGAGGGATTCCTCTTGCAACACAATTAATGATTTTTTACTTTGTAATTTTTGCCCCACTTGGTTTAAATAAATTACTAGTTGCAATTCTTGCATATGGAATAAACTCTGGTGCATATTGTACAGAAATCTTTAGAGCAGGAATTCAATCTATAGATAAGGGGCAAACAGAAGCCGGCCGCTCTCTTGGTTTAAGCAAGACACAAACTTTATTCAACATTGTGCTCCCTCAAGCAATTAAAGCTGTTCTTCCAACTTATACAAGTGAATTTATTGTTTTAATAAAAGAAACATCAGTTGCAAGTTTCATTGCGGTAATGGATTTGACTAAGGCCGGCGATATGATTCGTAACGCAACTTACAATGCATGGATTCCACTTTTAACATGTGCTGCAATTTACCTTGCATTAACCTGTGGACTTACAAAATTATTTTCAATTTTAGAAAAGAACTTAGCAAAAAGTAATTAATTTTTTTTTCGCAAAATTCAAAGTTTAAAATTAATTACCGCAAAAAAAAGGAACTGAATAATTAACAATTACTCAGTTCCATACCTATTTACACTCTATCAGAAATTCTAGATAGAAGTATTTACTGTTAAACCCTTAAAAATTGGGAAAATCAAAGATTTTAATGAATCAATAATTGTATTCATTGAAACATTTGAAGAAGTTTTTTTATTTTCTTCTGTTAATTCAATAAAAGATTTTTGAGTTAAAACTTTTTTTACAAAATTTCCATTTTCAGTTTTATCAAAAATTACAACAGCGTTATCTTTTTCTTCAACAGTACTAATTGAATTTTTAACCTGACGAGAAACTTGTTTTAACAAACGATTATCATCAATTGCAAGAATTGTAGAATCGGCACCTAAAACATAATTCAATTTATAATCGCTTACAAAAATTGCATCTGGTTTTTCTGATTCAATAATGTCTTTTATTTGTTCTTCAGAAAAATCATAATTTAATAAAATTGCAACTGCACCCATTTTTGTAATTGCAAGAAAACTAACTACGCTTTGTGGACTATTGTCCATGAAAAGAGCAACCTTACTCTTTTTCGTAATTCCTTGTTCTTTAAGAATACGAGATGTCATAGAAACATCCCACATCATATCATTATATGAAATTTTATTACCATTATTGAGAAACATCGCAGTCTTAGAAGCAAACTTATTTGCAACTTTTGAAATAGTTGCTGGAATTGTATTAATTACATTTTTCATAAAAAAATCCCCTTTCTTTTAGTTTGTTATACTAATTAGACAAGGGATTTAAAAAAAGGTTGCAAAAAAAATAAATTATTTTGCAATATATCCTATAATATAATTTATGCGATAAGTTCCATCTGGATCAAGGAAAACATCTATTTCCTCAATTATTAAATCAACTTCATCATTTATTGAGTAAATAAATAATTCACCATTTTGATTATATTTTTTATTATATTTAGCTGGATCTTTTATAATATCATTTATCAATCCAGAAATATCATAAAT
>JAZUSR010000158.1:0-6993 GCA_045606765.1 Treponema sp. | reverse complement strand
TTGATTTTCCTTTCTGATTTTGTATGATTTTCATCATCGTATGTAAAAAAATATTCATATATATTTTTGTCTTTGTAAACTTCTTTTATATATGTGATTCTATTCTGGCGGTCATATTTATAATATTTGTTCTCTCCATTAGATAACTTTATATGAATCAGCTGATTCTTTGAGTTAAATTTATTTTCTACAACTAACTGTTCTGTTTCTGTTTTTATAAGATTTCCATTCTTATCATAAAAATAATTACAGAATTCCTTGGTACCTGTTACAGCTTTTCTTACCAGTCTTTTTTCTTCATCATAAAAATATAGTGTTTCTTTATATGAATCATTAACTTTCAAATCAAATAGATTAGTTTCAGAATTGAAGTCATACCAGTAAAGACCATTATCATTATATGATGTAGATTCCCATTCTTTTATTAATAAATCACCATCATAAAATAGAAGATTTGTAACCCTACCGTCCTTAGAATACATTACAGGTTTATTTATATCGTAAAACTCATTACGCTCTATCATTTTTACTATTTTGAGTTCTTTCTTTCCCTTGATATTAAATTCTTTTAAAAAAAGTAAATCTTGAGAAAATAAAAGATGAGCAAAAGTGATAAATAAAAATACTACAATAAACTTTTTTTTCTTCATAGTTTTATTCCCAGCCCAGTGGGCTGTGCGTATAACAACTGGTTAAACGGTGGCGCGGCTTGACCTCGACATCCGCTTTGAAGCTTTGTTATGTGTTTTTAATTTTATTCTGAACAAATGAAACAAATTCTGATTCATTTCCATTTATACAACTGCCTTTTGGAATTGTATACGCTCGAATTTTAGATAAATAAACGAAATAAAATGAATTATTTTGAGAAATCTTACAAATCATTTTCCATTCATATTCCAGTGAAGTTTCAAAGTTGTTCTCTTTCTTCGTTTTTACGGAAATTTTTGAATCTGTAAATTGAATGTTTATTCGCATTCCAAGAACATTTTTATTATTTTTTATAGCAAATTTCGTTGAGCATTTTGAAGAAAAAAACAGAAGAATGTAGACAAACACTAAAAACAACCCCATAACAAGCAACTGTTTTACGTCTCTTGTTTCAATATATTTTATAATATAAGACAAAGAAATTAAAATGGGTAAAACAATTTTGAAAATAGTCAGATATTTTCCAAACATGAAGTTTGAAGCTTCCTTCATTTCTTTTGAACCATATTCATAATCAAATTCAAACATACTAAATCTCTTAATGTATTATTGTTTTGGTTGTTCATTTTATCAGCCAAGCTTGACTTGCTTAATGAATGTTCCTTATTTCTTTTTCATATAATAAGCTTTTATAAACTCTTCAATTTTTGTCCCTTCATCTTTTGAAGAGAAACAATGTCGAGGAATTACAAGAGCCTTGTAAGCAGCAATATAAATTGAAATAACTTTTTTACCGATAATCACTTTTCTAATATCGTCTAAATAATAATTGCAGAAACTCCTTGATGTTTTTTCTGTAATTCCAGTTTCTGTTAATGTTAACTCTTGATTTTCCTGCATCAATTTATCAGAATTATAAATCTTTTTGAGTCTTTTAGGAAAAAAAACAGTAAAATAAAAAATGTATAAAATTAGCAGTATTATAAGAGGCAGTATATTTGAAATAAATCTTACCCAATTTTTAAAAGTCAGAATTTCTGTTCCAAGAATTAGAAAAAACGGGATAAATAGCACTACAAACATAAATACATGTAATTTGTTTTTTCTGAAAATGTAATCAAAATTAAAGGCCTTAAAGTCTTCCGTTGTAATATTTACATTCAACTTATATTCCATTTTTTTTCTCCACCGGAGCGGCTCAATAAGCCGTCCGTATAACAATTTCTTAAACTGCGAGGGCTTGACCCGAAGTCAGTTTTGAAGATATGTTATGTGACTGAATACCATTTTTATATTAAACTTTGATCTTCGAAATGTCAATTAAGTTTGGGTATTCAATTCTTTATTTATCTTTTTGATAATATACATTTACAAATCAGACAAATTTATTAATCTTGGGATTTTAAATGTCCGTTAAGTTTTAGTATTGATTGCTGTAATGTTTTTTCATATTTTTTTTTATAGTTTTCTACTTCTGATGACTTAATCTCTTTTACATATCCGCCAAAAACCCAGGCTTCTTTTATATCTTCCGTATCCCCATTCCCAGAGCCATAAGAAAGTATCAAATACCAAGGGGCCGTAATTCCATCAATCGTGTCGGACTTTGTAGTTTTTGCTCTTATAGTACAGATATTGCCGGCTGGTTCTATATTTCGTGTTTCAAAGGAAAAACCAATATCCTCTCCATCAAATCCTTCTATTGTTATAACCTTTGCTTTCAATGAAGGAGATTCTCGCAATTTTAAATTTTCCAAAATTACAATGTACTCATTTTCTACACCTTCATTTTTCCAGGGGTATTTGATACATTCAATTCCATTATGTCTAATTTTTTTGTAGGGTTCCGTTTTTTTATTTAACCAGTAATTCTGTGTTTCATCTTCGTTAACTAAGGCCCCTGTATTATATAAACCTGCGTAATCAGGACAAAGTTTATATTTCCCGGGAAAAGACATAATTTCATTCTGTCTGTAGCCGCAGGTAGGTTTATAATAACTGTCGCAGGTTTGAAATATGATATAGCCATTCTCTATTTTATATGTACCATATGTTTTTTTTACATCATTAAAATATTGAGTACATTCCCATCGTCCATTTTCTTTGAATGTAAATTCACCAAATCCATTGCTCAATAAATAATCTTTGATTTCATTATCAGTTTTTAACTCTTGTGAAAAACAAAATACTGATGTAAATATCAAAAAAAACAAATTAACTTTTTTTTTCATATTTTCTTCTCCAAAGCGCCTCAAGTAACGGGCATCCACATAACAACTGGTTGTATCGCAGCGGGCTCGACCCGCTGTCGGCTACGATGCATCGTGCGCGCAAGCGCACTAGATAATAATTTCCTTAAATGCAAACAACCGAAGGTCGTAACCTTTGTTATGTGATTTTACATCTGCATTAAAGCAGAGTAGTCTATCTTATGTTCTCTTGCATAAGTAATAAAATCTTTTTCTTCTTTTGTTACGCGGATTTGAAATTTAAGTGGTAAAGCAAACTTTTGTTTTCTTCCGGCATTTTTTCGAGCTCCACCATGACCGAATTTTTTCTCATAAGAAGTAAGTCCAGATACTTTCATGTACTCTCTTTCAGAGATAATTTTTTCATCAGGAGAAACTTCTGATTCTAACTTCTTGAAAACGTAGCCTTCTGAATCTTTTACAAAAACATAATCCATATCAGACCTCCTTTAATCGTTTCTTTGCTAGTTTTATTATTTCCTTTGGCGTTTTTTGCGATTTTTTTACAAATACAACACCAATCACAATAATTTTCCCGGCTTTATATTTGAAAAGAGAACGAAGCTCATTGGATTTAATCTCAAGAATATCTTTTTGTATTGGTTTTACCCGAACAAATTCGATACCTTGAGTTTCAATCTTTGTGTATTCATCACTTAGCAGTTTCTGCTGAGATTCTTCTAGATCTTTTATTTCAGCTTCTGCTTGTGGTAATTTTTCTACAGTGAACTTCATAATTATAATATAAAGCTATATTTTGAATTTGTCAACATTTTCAAAATACAGCAGTTAAGGTGATTATTATAACTCTTTAATCAAATGATACTTTTTATATCCTATAGGAATATTATTTAGCTCACTGATTATTTTATATCCATTTTTTTTATAAAATTCTGGAGCTTGCCAGGACATTGTATCTACATGTACAGAATGACAACCTCTTTTTTTAGCTTCTTCTTCAGCTGCCTCTAGCAAATGTGATCCGATTCTTTTTTTTCTGAAATTATTATCTACCCAAAGAATGTCTATGTGCATCCATCCCCAATATGTTCCACCGAGAATGCCGCCAATTATATTTTTGTTCTCATCATATTCAACGATATTTAGAAGTTCATGATTATCGGAGCCGACCTTTTCATCATTGAATTTATTTAGTGCATTGTTTATAAAAGTTATTTCTTTTTCACTTGGATTATAATTCATTTTTTCTACTTGCACCCCAGTGGCGTGTCCGCATAACAATGAGTTAAACGGTGGCGCGGCTTGACCGCGACATCCGATTTGAAGTGCATGTTAGGTTTTATTTCTTAATTTTCTGTTTGTATTTCTTCAGAACTATACTTTTTATGAATACTCCTGTAAAACAAACAACCTATTGAAAATATAATTTTTAAGACAAGTGCTGAGGCTAAATCTATTAATTTCCACAATCCCACAATAAGTAGATTGAAAAGTGGTTTTAAAATAAGCAAAAATAAATCAAGCTCATGTAGTCCAGATTGAATATTTCCTTTTACTGAATATTTATACTCTGTGAAATTCCAGTCAACTGAATAATTTCCATCGGAACATCTTTCTCGTCCTTCAACAAACTCTAACTTTCCTCTCCACATTATAAAAATAAAAATAGGCAACCCTATAATTGTTGGAGCTAAGATCGCACTTACAATTATTGCAGGAAGAACATAACACAAAAAAAATGCAGATTTTCCTTTGTTTGTTGTGTATTGTAAATTTGAATCGTTTTGCCTTTTTGATTGTATATTTTCAGAATATTCAGATTCAGAATTTTGTGAGAAAAAATTCTGCCATTTACATATATAGGAATAGAGTTTATCAACCAATTCCTGACCTATAGAATAACCATCTGCTCTAAATCCATTTACATAAGGAGCAATATTACCATTCCATAAATTTTCTTTCTCTGAATGAAGCATCCTCATTACATTAATTGAAACATTAATAGTTTCAGAATCTTTTTGTGTAATTTGAATTTCTCTTAAGAGTGAACGAAATAACTCTCCAACTGACGAAGAAAAATTTGTTATGTCGTCAATTAAATAAATTTTTTTATCTGTAATTTTTATTCCGTATTTGTGATAATCTGTTAACGCAAATACTTCTTCCCATTGATCACCGTTTACAGATCCCTTATATGATATAACGGAATCCGTATCTTCTGTTTCAATTGTGATATATAAAGCATTATCCATATTAAATACCCTAAGCCTTTATTCATTCGTCGAAAATCTGTCGGAAGATTTACCTTACTAACAGCAAGTGGCGCAGTACGCCATCAACCTAACAATGAGTTAAACCGCACAGACCTTGAGCCTGTGTCGGCGTTGTAAGAAGTTTACACTGCAAAAAGTGTCAGTGTAAATTCTTGCATCATTTTACTTATTCCTTAGTATACAACACTTTCACGAATATATCCAGATTTTTACACGGATACTGGTAGTTTTACTTTTTATCCAGAGGACTTATTACGCCACCGGCTCCGCGATTTAGGACATGGGTATAAATCATTGTTGTACTCACATCGTCGTGGCCAAGAAGTTCCTGGATTGTCCTTATATCGTATCCGTTTTCCAGCAAGTGAGTTGCAAAAGAATGACGAAAGGTGTGGCAGCTCGCGTTTTTTATAATGCCAGCTTCCAAAATGGCCTGTTTTACGGCACGCTGCATAAGTGATTCATCTAAATGCCATCTGCCTTCCTCGCCTGTCTGGATATTTTTCCATCTATTTTTTTGTGAAAAAAGCCATTGCCATTTAAATTCCTGTCCAGTGGCCGCCTTCGGCGCGGCTTCAATCGCTAACCGAGAAAGCGTTTATTTTTTGTATTTATTTTTTATTTCTATGAATTCCTTGTCGTTTTTGAAAATTTTATAAAATAAACTTAAATCATCCGAATACTTTATTTCGTATACATTTTCCCTTTTTTCAGAATAATAATAGTTTTGTGAAATACTTCCTACCATATAATAATCATCTGTTAACCAATAATAAATCATTTTATATTTCAAGAAATATTCCCACACAAGATATTCACTAAATTCATTACAACTAATTGTAAATATTGAATCATTTGGAAATGTATTTATTTCCTTTAAAAATTCACGACATTTATCCAGATCATCTAACTTATAATATATTAATCTTACCTTAAAATATACATCAAACAACTTTGGTAATTTGTTCAAAATAATAGATTCACAGAATTCTTTAAAATCTTTTTTTCCTTCTAATAAGGTATCAATTATATTCAACTTTTCTCGATCATTTAATTGTTTACTTTGAATAAAAAATAAAATATCATCTTCAGATATATCCCCAGTTTCTAAAATAGTTACTACGCGCTTTAATTCCTCTGATTCAAAAATATTATAATCTTGTTTAAATTTTTCAAGTTCAAAGCTTTTCATTTTTAATTTTGAAAGTAGAAGCCATATAATTGAATTATCATTTATTTTTCGTAATTTTCTTTCTTCATTTTTTACACACTTTTCAAAACATGAAAATGCTTTATTATATCTTTTCAAATCATAATATACTTCACCTAAATAAAAAGTAATATAATAATTTTTTTTATTATACGCATTTGCTATCTTTAAATATTTTAATGCTTCTTGCGAGTTAGATTGATCTGTTTTATATAGTGAAACACCATAATAAAAATAATACCAATCTTTAGGATTATTATATGCTAACTTTGTATTATCAAGAGTTTCAATTACTTTTCTATATTCTTCCTCTCTAAAATACTTCTCTACAAGCTTTAAATTCTCAGGAATAACCGTTTTTACTTTACAACTTGAAAACAAAGGAAAAAATACGATTAATAATAAAAAATACTTTTTCATATGCTACTCCATGCAACTCTCTAATGCTTCATATGATCTTGTCCAATTATATATTTGTATACTTTGATTTAATTTCTCATCTTTTTTATTTTGAGCAGTTCCGAATGGTCCATTTTGTGTATCCCATCCCAAAGTAATTAATGCACCGGCTACTGCACTTCCTTCTGCTACCTTTAGATTCTTTCCCACACCTGCTGTCATAGAAATAGTTACTGTACCATCTTTATTT
>JAZUSR010000157.1:0-12503 GCA_045606765.1 Treponema sp. | reverse complement strand
AATTGGACCAAATCTATCTAGTAATTCAATATAAATACTATCAAGTTCATCTTTTTCTTGAACAGCAGCAATCTTTTTATAAATTTCCATTTTAATCTGAGGATTATGAACATAAGAATCTGGAATATACCCTGAATATTCTAATTCAAGTAATACTTCTGTTTGTGGCTTATAATCTTTTTGCATTGACAATAATGAAATTGCTTCATTCAACAAGCGTAAGTACATATCAAATCCAACAGAATAAACATCTCCTGATTGATCTCGTCCAAGAAGATTTCCAGCTCCTCGAATTTCCATATCTTTCATTGCAATTTTAAATCCACTGCCAAGTTCTGTAAAATCACTAATGACTTGAAGGCGCTTCATTGCAACTTCGCTCAACGTTTTATTTTCTGGATAAAATAAATATGCATAGGCTTTTCTGTCACTTCGGCCTACTCGCCCACGTAATTGATAAAGTTGCGAAACTCCATACATATCAGCTCTATCAATTATAATTGTATTTACATTTGGAATATCAATTCCATTTTCAATAATTGTTGTAGCAACTAATACATGAAATCCACCCATTTTAAATCGTCTAAAAATATCATCAAGTTCATCACTAGACATTTGCCCATGAGCTGTATCAATCATCATTTCTGGAACTAATTTTTCAAGTTTTAAACGAATTTCTTCAAGTGTTTCAACCCTATTATGAAGATAAAAAACTTGCCCTCCTCGTTCTACTTCATAACGAATGGCTTTAGCAATTTTTTCATCATCATAAGCATCAATCACAGTTTCAACAGGATGACGATTTTGAGGAGGAGTTGTTAATAAACTCATATCACGGATTTTTAATAAGCTCATATGTAATGATCGAGGAATTGGAGTTGCCGATAATGCAAGTGAATCAATATTAGTTTTTATTTCCTTTAATCGTTCTTTATCTTTTACACCAAATCGTTGTTCTTCATCAATTATTAATAAACCGATGTTTTTAAAAATTACATCTTTTTGAATAATTCGATGAGTTCCAATTAAAATATCAACTTCACCTTTTGCAAGTTTTTCTAATGTAATTTTTTGATCTTTTTTGCTTACAAATCTAGACATTTGAGCAATAGTTACAGGAAAATTTTTAAATCTTTCAATACAACTTTCATAATGCTGTTCTGCAAGAATTGTAGTTGGTGCCAAAAAAGCAACTTGTTTTCCACCAAGAACCGCTTTAAAAGCAGCTCTCATTGCGATTTCTGTTTTTCCATACCCTACATCACCACAAACAAGTCTATCCATAGGGACCGGTTTTTCCATATCATCTTTTATTTCTTTTGATACCGTTATCTGATCTGGAGTATCTTCATAAGGAAAAGCTGCCTCAAAAGCAACTTGCCATTCAGTATCTTTCGGAAAAGAAAATCCAACAGATGCTTTTCTTCGAGAATATAAATCAATCAATTTTTGTGCTAAATCTTCTACGGCTTTTTTTACCTTATTCTTTCGATTTTCCCAAGATTTACTTCCGATTGTATCAATTCGTGGTGCATTACCTTCATTACCAATGTATCGTTGAACTAAATTTACTTGCTCAATTGGAACAAAAGCAAATTCTTCTCCTGCGTATTCTAGTTTAATATAATCCCTTTCATTCCCCATTGATTTTACGCGTTCAATTCCTTTAAAAATTCCAATTCCATAATTAACATGAACGATATAATCACCTGGATTTAAGTCGACAAAAGTATCAATAACAGCACTTTTCACTTTATGCAAAGATTTTGGAATATGTTTTTTTCTTCCAAAAATTTCATTTTCTTGAATTACAAGTATTTTTTCCTCTGGAATTGCAAAACCACTTGATATTTGTTCAGGAATTAATTTTATAAAATTATTCTTTTCTGGCAAAAGGAATTCTTTTAAAATTTCCGAAATCCGCAAATTTTGAGTTTCACTATTTGTAAAAATAAAAATTTTCCAATTCTCTTTTAAAAAATTTGAAATTTGTTCTTTTAAATAATTTATATTACCAAAGAAACTTCTAGCTGGATCAAGTTCAAATTTAATAATATTCTTAGATTTCAACTTTTGTTGCTGTTCTGTTTCTGTATGAATAGATTTAAAATAGATATTTTGATTGTGATTTTTTGACAATTTTTCAAAATCAAACAAAATTTTTTCAGGACTTAAAACTAATTCATCAAAACGAGATTTTTTGTAAAGTCCCATATATTCTCTATCTAAAGACTCTTTTGAATTTAAAAGCCTATCATAATCAAAATAAAAGACAGTTGTATTAGAATTGATATAATCTAACACAGAATACTGCTTATCAAAAAGAGCTGGATATAATAACTCTTCCCCCTCAGCTTGTTGTGATTCATCAAGATGAATTAAAAGTGTTTCAAATTTATCTAAAAGAGATTGAGATGATTGTGTTTGAACAGTATTCAAAGTTTCATACAATTTTTGATTTTCTGCAAAAACAGGTTTTAACTTTTTTTCAATTTCATCTATTAATTCACTTTCCCATAAGATTTCTTTTGATGGATAAATTATAATTTTTTCTACAGAATTAATAGTCGACTGATTTTCTGTTGAAAAAGTCTTAATATTTTCGATTTGATCAAAATCAAAAACAATTCGATAAGGATTTTCATCGCAAGGTAAAAAAATGTCTAAAACTTCTCCCCTTAATGTAAACTCTCCCGGAACAGTTACTTTTGGAACTCGAATATATCCAAGTTTTATTAAATTGTTAGCAATTTGAATTGTATCAATACTTTGCCCAATTTCTAAAGAAAAAGAATTTTTTCTAATATATTCGGGTGGCGGAACTGGAGTCAAAAAAGCACGCTGATTCATTATAAAAATACGTGATTTTTTTGATGTAACTGGTCTCGTATCTGGCATAGCAAGTTTGGACAACGACCCTGCTCTTTTACCAAATGTAATTGAACCAATTGGACAACAACGATAAGGAACTGTTTGCCACCATGGGAAATTTATAATTTCGGCCCCTTCAACAAATGTATTTAAATCTTGGATAATGCTTAATTCATCTTTTTCAGTTGGAACAATTAATAAAATATCTGTAGAAATTTGACTATCATCTTTTATATTTTTATTAGATGAATTATACTGAATTTGACTAACAAATTTATTTTTAAGGGATTTTACATAAAGCGAAGTTAAAAGGCTTGAAAAACTTCCACTTGCACCTTCGATAAAAATTGGATAATTAAACTTGTCATTCGTTAAGTCATTTATAGTAGAAGAAAGAGTTTGCCAATTGTTTATTGCATTAATTAATGAATTTGATAATAATGTATTCATCAAGTTTTTCCGATAATAAAATAAGTGAGGTAAAAGTTTTGAAAAAATTTACTATCTTTATTATAACATTTTTTATATTCTTTGCACATAGTCTTTTTGCACAAATGTCAATGGACGATTTTAAAGATACTTCAGTTTCAATAAAATTTTATGATCGAACAATTTATTATCCTGAGAATACTCCTGATAATCCAATTTATGTTCATATCACAATTCGTAACAATGGAAACAAAACTCTTAGATTTAAACTTGCTGACGACAGAATGTTTAGTGAAGATTTCAAAGCATTTAATGTAAAAAATATTAATCTTGAACAAACTCAGCAACTTATTCGTAAAAGAACAACAAATCAATATGTATACTTTAGAGAAATTGCTCTTGAAACTGGTGAAGAATATTCTTTTATTGAAAATGTAAAAGATTATTTAATTTTTAATGAACCTTCGATTTATTATTTAGAACTAGCTTTTTATCCTGAATTATATAAATCAAAATTTTTAGAACTTCGTTCAAATAGATTAACACTAGAGATTCGTCCTTCTCCAAATGCAGCTGCTTCTACTTTTTTACCAGTTCAATCTCAAACTGCACAAGTTTTAAAACCTCAAGATATTTCTCCTGACAAAGTTGTTGAGCAAACAATTGTTGCAAGACAAAAATCATTGTGGGATCAATATTTTCTTTATATCGATTTAGAATCACTTCTTAAAAAAGATTCATTACGAAAAAGACAATATCAAAATTCATCTAGTCAAGATTGTGCAAAAATGATCGAAGATTTTAAGTCTAGTCTAATGACAGAAAAAATTGATCAAGATATAGTTGCAATTCCTGAAAAGTTTGAAATTAAAAAAACGACATATTCTCAAACAGAAGGAAAAGTAATTGTCATTGAATGGTTTAAAAATAAAAACTTTAGAGAAAAGAAAGAATACACATATTACGTTCGTCAACGAGATGGAATATGGCGAATTTATGATTATGATGTAACTAACCTGGGGACAGAATGAAAGCTTTATTAATTGCTGACGATGATAATGTAATTGAAAAAATAAAATCAACTCTTATCAATGATGGTTTTGATGTTATTACATATAAGTGGCTATTAAAAGCATTAGATAATGTTGAAGAAATTTCACCAGATGTAATTGTTGTCCAAGCATCAAGTTATCCTCGCCACTGGAAAACACTTGTCCAATTTTCTAAAAGTGGAATTTCAGGATTTGTTCCTAAAATTATTTTATACTCAGAAAATAATTTAACAGATGAAGAATTTCAAAAATCGCAGATTCTTGGTATCAATGGAATTTTCAATTCAATAAATGAAGATGAATTAAAAAAATTATCCTCATTTTTATCTGGTGAAAATAATAAAGATTGTTCTTTCATTTTTACAAATCCTGATAATGGTGCTTTTGTAACAGGAAATGTAATTAACTTTGAAAATAATATTATTACTTTTATTCCTGATTCTAAAAAAATTGTTTCTACCTTAAAAAAAGATACAAAAATTAATCAGGCCACAATAAAAATAAATAAATCTATTAAATATGTAACAGCCAAAATTATTGAAAAAAATAATAATGAATTTAAAATTCAGGTAATTTAATTTTATGAAAAAACAAGCAAAATTTTTTTGTGAAAACTGTGGTGAAGAAGTAAAACAAAATGCAAGATTTTGTAATAAATGTGGACGATTTTTTTCTGCTGTAAGATGTCCTGCATGTGGTAAAATAGGTTCATCCCATGCTTTTACAAATGGTTGCCCTGCATGTGGATATGCTGATAAACCAAATAAGAAAACCAATTTATCAAATTCACTAGAAAAGCAATCTTTAAAGAAAAATCATTTTTATTTAAAAAATCCAAAACTTAATGTTAATTCAAAAAATAAAAAAAATAAATCTTATAATTCATCTTCGTCACTACCCTTATGGATTTATTTTTTTACACTTTCATTATTAATTTTGATGATTGTGTTATTAATGCGTTGTTCACTTTAATTGAATTTAATTTAAAATTTTGCTATATTCTATTTATATTTAGCCCGAATGGTGAAATTGGTAGACACGCTAGCTTCAGGTGCTAGTGAGAGTAATCTCATAGGAGTTCAAGTCTCCTTTCGGGCAATTAATTTTTTTTCGATAAAAATATAATTTTTAAACAGCGATTCTTAAATTGAAAATTTAATATTCTTTTTTGTTATTGGATGAATAAATTCTAATTCATACGCGGTAAATTTTAATTCTTTTTCTGTTGAATTAATATTATAAATTAAGTCTCCCTTTATTGGAAGATTCATCCATGCTAAGTGGCATCGTACTTGATGTCTAAATCCATTTGAAATTTCACATTTTGCAATAATTGAATTATTGAAACTATTTTTTTCTAATAAAATTTTTGTTGAATAGATTTTAAATACTGTTTTACTTGATTCTACTTTTTTTAAAGCAGATTTTTTATCATTAATTATAACTGGACGGACTTCTTTTCTTCCTGGTCCAAAAAATCTAAAAGCACTTTGTTGAATAATTTCCTTTTTTTCTTTCCCTAAACTCTCTTTATCAAAATCGATTAAATTCTTACACACAGGAAACCCTTTTTTATATTCAACATAATTTTTTATATATTCACATTCAGCATGATATCTTTTTATAAATTTATTTTCTTTTTGTAAATTAATAAAAAAATCATAAGACTGTTGAGTTGTTGCAATTAATAGAAGTCCATCTGTTGATGTGTCAATCCGATGAATTAATCCATATTCTATTTGTTTTTTACCAACAACATTTTTTATTTCAGGAAAAAAATGAAGTGCCATAGATAATGCATTATTATTATCATCAATTGTTAATGGAGCACTTGGAATATTTTTTGGCTTATAAATTATAACAAATGGATTTTCATTTGATGGTTGAGAAATTATTTTAATCGAGCAAATATTTTTATTATCGTTTTTCATTTTTGTTTAAATATTTTTTTGGCATTAAAGGTATTTCTTTTTGAAAATCTTCTTTTAATTTTTTCATTACCGTATAAAACCTTTCTGGGATAGAAGCTTTAAATCTTGTAAAATCTGTTTGTTCTGGCAGACGAATATCAAGTTGACGCGAATGTAACATCAATGTTGATTCTGGAAATAATTTATCATTTTTTCCATAAATAGGATCGCCCAAAATTGGACATCCTAAATACTTCATATGAACTCTAATTTGATGAGTACGACCAGTTTTTAATCTAACTCTAATTAAAGAATAATTGCCATAGTAAGCAATTACTTTATAAAGTGTTCGAGCAAATTTTCCAGCGTCCGTATCTACTACAGCTTTAAATTTCTTTCTATCTTTAGTATCTCTGATAATTTGGGTCTTTATATCACCAATAGAAGCAGGAGGTCTTCCGGTTGTAATTAAAATATATTCTTTATGTAGTGATTTTGTTAAAAATTGATTTGAAAGCCATTCGTGCGATTTTTCATTTTTTGCAGTAATAATTATACCCGATGTATCTTTATCAAGTCGATGTACAATTCCAGGTCTTCTATTTGCAAGTACTTCAGAAATATTATCACTTTCAATTTCTGAAATTGCTCCACGGTTCCAATGATGTAAAAGAGCGTTTACTAAAGTTCCACTCCAATTACCTGCAGCAGGATGAGTTACCATTCCTTGCTCTTTATTTATGACTGTTACATTATCATCTTCATAAATAATTTTTAATGGAATGTCCTCTGGTGTTATATCTGTAGGAATACTTTCTTCATAAGTTATTTCGATAACATCATTAGCTTTAACTTTACTAGATAATTTAGATTTTTTTCCGTTTAGTAAAATTTCTGTAACAGAAGATTTTAATTTTGAACGATTCAAGCCACCTTCAATTGTTGAAATATATTTATCGAGACGTTGTGAATCTTTTAAATTATCAGAAACTATATTTTTAAAAAACGGCACTTTCTAAATTTCCATACAAGTATTTTTTTTCTCTTAAGTATTTTTGAGGAATGGGAACAATAAGTAATTCATTAGAAAATTCAGTTAAAATTATATTTCCTTTTTGAATATTTAATGTATTACTTTTCTTTCGTTTTATTAAATTAATTGATAAATTTGTTAATCCAATTCCTAAACTAATTAAAGAAGATGTAAGTAAAATCTTTTTCTGTTTATTAAACGACAATGATGTATCAATTGAAAAAGGATTTGAAAAATATGACATATCAAAGTCGTGAGAAATTACATCAATTAATGAATAAGTTAAAGAAACACCCAGCATTACAAACGGTAATGAACCAATTGTAATAATTTCAGTATCTCTAACATCTTTAAGCCATTGTGGAAATTCATTTTCGGAATACGGAACAGCAGTAGTATTATTTACTTCAGTTTGAGAATATAAATTCGAAATCACAACTATAAAAATTAATGGAAGTAATAATTTTTTTTTCATATATTCATCCTAAAATTATTTAATAATTTCGAGGTCCAAAAATACTTGTTCCAATTCTAACAATTGTAGAACCTTCTTCAATTGCAATTTGATAATCACCCGACATTCCCATTGAAAGTTCTGGCATCTTAAACATAGGAAACTCTTTTTTTAATTTATCAGAATATTCCCGCAAGGTAGAAAAAGATTTTCTAATTAAAGATTCGTCTTCTGTAAAAGGTGCCATTGTCATAAAACCTTTTGGAGTAATATGAGAAAATTTATTTTGACTGAATAATTCTAAAACATTTTCTAATTCAGCAAAAGATTTAAATCCTGATTTAGATTCTTCACCTGTATGAACTTCAAAAAGAATATCAATATTTTTATCAATCTTTTGGCACTGTTTTTCAATTTCTTCAATAAGTTCAATTCTATCAACAGATTCAATACAACTTGCAATTTTACATGCATCTTTTACTTTATTTCTTTGAAGAGAACCAATAATATGCAAATCTACATTTGAGTAATTTTGATATATTTTAATAAATTTTTCTTTTGCTTCTTGAACACGATTTTCTCCAAACAAAAATTGACCACAATCAATTGCTTGTATTATTTGCTCAATCGGATGAAATTTACTTACGGCCACTAATTTTACACTGGAAGAATTTCTATTTGATTTTTTACAAGATTCAGCAATCTTAAAATTTATATTTTCTAAATTTAATTTAATATCCATAAAAACCTTCAACTATTTTTTATAAAGTCTTTATTAATTATGTCCGACAAATAAAGCATTTGTTCAATTGATAAAACTTCAGCCCTTAATTTTGAATCAATTTTTGCTACATTTAAGGAATGTTCTGCTTTTTCGGAAGAAGATAGAAAATTTGTTAAATTATTCTTTACAGTTTTTCTTCGTGAACTAAATAAGGCTCGTTGCATTTTACAGAATAATTTTGGATTTTCACAATTTGGAAAACTTTCTTTTTTTGTAAATAAAACAGAGCGAGAATCAACATTTGGTTTTGGCCAAAAATTTGCACCACTTAAATCTATGATATTTGTAATATCGTAAGCCCATGTACAAAGAACGCTAAATGATGAATAATCTTCACTTCCTGGAGAGGCATTCATTCGTTTGGCAACTTCCTTTTGAATAGTAAAAACGCATTTATCAAATCTAACGTTATTTTCGATTGTATCAGCGATTAATGTGGCTGCAATGTTATAAGGCAAATTTCCAAAAAATCTATCGGGAACAGGTTTATTTTTTTTTTGAGAAAAGGATGCTAATTCTTTTTTCCATGTTTTTAAAACATCGCCTTCAACTAGTGAAAATTTATTTTCTTTCTCATAAGGTTCAAAAAATTGTCTAACACAATTAGCAAATCCTTTGTCAATTTCAAAAACTGTAAGATTTGCTTTTCGTGACAAAATTTCATCAGTCATACAACCAAGTCCTGGCCCTACTTCCCATACAAAAGTATTTTCATTAACATCCAGACTATCAATTATTTTTTTTCGAGCATTTTCATTGATTAAAAAATTCTGTCCGAATTTTTTTTGCATTGCCATTCCGTTTGAGTCTAAAAATTCTTTTATATCATTTGCACTGTTGTAATCTGGATGAATCATTATAAATTGCCCTATACTCTTTTATTAATCCAATCGATAATATCGTTGATAACTTGCTCACTATCAGTTTCATTTAACAATTCATGACGATCGTTTTCATATAATTTTAATTCAACATCTTTAATACCATTTGATTTATAAATATTGAATAATTTTTCAACTGTTTTTCCATAACTTCCTACAGGGTCATCTTTTCCTGTTGCAATAAATATAGGTAATTCAGTTGGAATTTTTTTGATATTTTTGCTTTTATGAATTGTTTTTAACATTTTTAATAATTCATGATAAAATTCAGTTTTCATTTTAAAACCGCACCATTGATCTGCTAAATACATATCAACAATAAAATTGTCTTTAGTAAGCCAATCAAATTTTGTTCGTGAATTTTTAATTTTAGAATTATATCCATTAAACATTAGATTATCCATTAAATTTGATTGTCTTTTCTTTAATCCAAAGAAATAAAGAATATTTGAAAGAGCATATCCAACTTTAACAACTGGAAGCATTGGACCACGAGTTCCAAGTAAAATACATTGGTCAATACAATTTGAATTATTTTCGATTAAATTTTGAGATAAAAATGATCCAAAAGAATGTCCAATTAAAATTATTTTTTTATTTGGAAACTCTTCCTTTAATTTATTTGCAATCTCTATAATATCTTCTGTGGCTCTCAAGTAACCATTTTTATCTGCTAAATAACCAAAACCTGGTTCTCCTTTTTCAATTTGCTTTTGAGCTGTTTTTCCATGTCCACGATGATCATGGGCACTTACTAAAAATCCAGCGTCTGCAAAGTAAGATGCAACTTTGTCATATCGCAAAGAATGTTCTGCCATTCCATGTGAAATTAGAATAATAGCTTTTGGTTCAGAATCTGGAATCCATCTGTTTACATTTATATCTAATCCATCTGTCATTGTTTGAAAAAAGTTTTTAATTGTCATTATTAAGTACTCCCAATTTATTTAAAAATCTGATATTATTATATCATATTATGAATAGAATTGTAACAGAAAAATTGATTTTTGGTGGAGATTGTTTAGGAAAATTAAACGGAAAAAATGTATTCATTCCTTATGCAATTCCAGACGAAGAAATAGAAATTGAAATTGTTGAATCTAAAAAAGATTACGATATAGCAAAAATAGTGAACATTATAAAAAAATCTCCATATCGTATAGAACCTGTTTGTAAATATTATAAAAAATGTGGTGGATGTAATTTAATGCACATCGATTATGACTATCAAATTGAATTACGAAAACAAATTTTATCAGATTGTTTTACCAGAAATCAAATTCAGCATCCACAAATTATTGCTGTGGCAGGAAATCCATTAAACTATAGAGCACGATTTCAACTACATGACGGTGCCCTTCAAGCAAAAAAATCTAACGAAAAAGTATATGTTTCAAATTGTAAAATTGCTGAAAATCCAATTAATAATTACTTAGAAAATATTAACACCAACCATCCACCTTTGGGACGATGCCATCTTTTTGGTTCTGAAAAAGCAACTCCAAATTTTAGTATTGCTATGCCATCAGAACCTAAAAAAGTTATTCAACATAATAAAAAAATTAAACACCATATTAGACCAAAATTTGAAGGCATTGTAATTAATCCATCAACTTCAGTTTCTGTAAAAATTTTAGACAAAAATATACTATTTGATGTTCAAGGATTTTTTCAGTCAAATCTTGAAATTTTAGAAAAAACAGTTCAACTTATTACAGAAGATTTATCAGGCAATTCTGTTTTAGATATGTATAGTGGCTGTGGAACCTTTTCAATTTTTTTAGCTGATAAATTTAACAAAGTTACATTAGTTGAACACAATAAAGCTGCAATTGTTTTTGCAGAACAAAATCTTGCAGGAAAAAATCATGATTCTTACGCAATTAGTGGTGCAAAATGGGTAAAAGAAAATGCTTTATCAATTATCGAAAAAAATGGAAATTTTGACGCAGTGATTATAGACCCTCCTCGTTCAGGAATGGAAAAAGAAATATTAGATTTTTTATGCCAAATAAAACCCCAAATTATTAGAGTTTTATCTTGTGATCCATCGACAAATGCCCGTGACATAAAAAGATTAATTGACAATGGCTATAAATTAGATAAACTATATTTATTAGATTTTTATCCACAAACAAGTCATATTGAAAGTCTTGCATTTTTAAAAAGAATTTAATTAAGGTTAGAAAAGTTGTTATGATGTATAAAAAAGTATACAAGAAAATTATTATTTTATTATTTTTTTCATTTTTTTTCCAAAATTCATTTTCTAATAATTTAAAATCTCAAGTTTTTATTGATAATCTAGACAGAAGCTTTGTTTCAGCATTAACCGGTTCTCCATCTTCGATACCTGTTTCTACTGAATACGGTTTTATTTTAATACAAGAAAATCGATTTTTAGCATCTTATTCAAAAAACGGGCAATGTTTATGGCAAAGGAATTTAAATTCAAAAATAGTAAATTTTACAATTGGAGAAAATGAATTTATTTATGTAATTACTTCAAAAAATGAATTAGTTTTAGTAAATCCATCTGGATTAATTTTATGGAAAAAGCCAATTGGTTTTTCAACAAATTTATGTGCTCTAGAAGGATTTGACAGTACAATTTTTGTTCAAGGAAAAAACACTCTTTCTTGCTTTGGAATTGGTGGAATAAAAAAATGGTCAATAAAAACCGAAAATCAATCTTCTCTTCCAATGAAAAAAATTAATGACGGAAGCGTAATTGTTTTTTTAGAAAAATTAATAAATGGAAAATCAGTTGCAATTAGAGTAAGCCCATTTGGAGAAGTTATTGAAGAAATTGTTTTTCAGGGAAAGATTATAAACTCTTTCGAATCTAACGAAGGATTAATGGTAGTTTTTTCAACTGGTGAACTTGGAATGTTTTCGATTAAAAATGAAAAAAAAGGAATGGCTTATTCTAAATGGTTAAATAAAGATATTGTTTGTACAAAAGATTCAAAGTGTATAAAAATTAATAATTCTCAATATGCAATCATTACACCTACAAAAGAACTGTCTGTAATAAATTGTTCAACTGGAATAAAACAAAATTCTTTTTCAATTGCAGAAATTAAAAA
>JAZUSR010000156.1:0-9315 GCA_045606765.1 Treponema sp. | reverse complement strand
TTAAATATAGAATTTTTTAATTTTTTTTGCTATATTAAATAATATGAAAAACTATATTTCTTTTTTTAAGGTTAATTTAATTTTATCTGTTTTATTCTCGATTCTTAATGTAAGTTTTGCAGCGGATGTTTCTTGTGTTGCTTTTATTTTATCGTTTATTTTTAATATCAGTTTTATTTATTTTTCTTATGTTTTTTTGCTAAAAGATGTTAATGTAAATCGATTAAAAGTTTTAAGATATTTTTTACAGTATGAACCTTTTGTATTTTTTATTTGTTTTGTGTTAAGACGTTCTGGTCAATCTTCTACTTCTTACTTATTTGATGTTATTTCTATAGTTTTATGGATTTTAATTTTTATTTGTTCATTTTTATTGCAGAGAAAATTAGATCCAAAAAGATTTTATAAATCATTCAATCTAAAAATGATTGAAGAGCCTTTATCAAAAAGATTAATTGCTCAAGATAAAGCAAAATTCAAAAAGGTTTCTGCTGTTACATATTTAAAATCAACTTCTTTAGTAATTTTAGATTGGATTGATGCAATTATTCAGGCAATTTTTCTTGTTTTTCTTGTTCAAGTTTTTGTTTTTCAATTATACAAAATTCCTTCAGAGTCAATGGTTCCTGAATTTATGATTAATGATAGAGTTTGTGTTAATAAACTTACATGTGGTCCAAAATTCCCTTTAACATCTGTTGGACTTCCTCAGCTTAAAAAGTATGAAAGAGGTGACCTTGTTGTATTTAGAAATCCTCATTACAAAATTGATCGAAAATCCGATGTGAAATTTTATATTTCTCAAATTGTGAATATGCTTACTTTTACAATGGTCAATATTAATGTTGATGAAAACGGAGTAATGAAAGCTGATCCGTTGGTAAAACGAATTACAGGTGTTCCTGGGGAACAATTGATGATGCAGGATGGAATTTTATATAAACGAACTTCGGAAAATAATAAATTTATTCCAGTTGAAGAAGATTCAAAGTGGGCAGTTTATAATTTAAATGAAGAAAATCCACAATTGCAAAATATGATTCAAGATTTTAAAATTTCTCAAGAAGGTTATGATGCTTTAATTTCTGTTGAAAAAGAGCGTAATAATCTTGATATAGAATTTTTAAAATCAAAATGTATTAATATTGCAAAAACTTTTTCTAAATATTCATATGGTAAAAATACATCTTGTACCGATTCTCAATTAAAAGAACTTTTTTCTAATACAGATTTATTTGAATATTCAATTTGTTCAAATTATATTAATTTTATTCAAAGATTAATGACTATGGAAAATGGCTCTCTTTGGTTTTCAAAGTTTATGACTGATTGGATTTCTAAGTATGATTCATTATTAGTGGATGATTTAATAGGTGGCGATTTATATTCTGATGCTAATTTTAAACTAAATTTGATGTTTAAGTACTATCTTGGAGAACTTACTGTTAAGATTGCTCAAATTATTTATGAAGGAAATTCCTTTATTGATAAAACTAGTGATGATGCTAAAATTATACAGAATTATGAATATAAACTTTCTTACTTGCATAATTATGCTTTCTTTTTAGATAGAAGAAATATGCCTGTTTTCCCTCCTAATGATAATTCTGGTAATCCTCAATACATTCCAGAGGATTGTTATTTTATGATGGGAGATAATAGATTTAATTCTTTAGATATGAGGCATAGTGATAAAGATTCTCTTAAAAAAATTACTCCATTTGATGATTATTCACTAACGTATTATTCTAATATCGAACCAAGGTATGTTCCAAATAATTTAATCTTAGGTACTTCAATGATTAGATATTGGCCATTAATTCGACCTGTACGAAACAAGAATTAATTTTTAATATTGTAATATTTTAAATAAATATGTAAAATAAATTAACTTATGGAGAGGTGGTTTATGAAAAAAGTATTGTTTTGTTTTAGTTTGTTGTTTTTATTATTAACTGGGTGTTCAAATTTTAATCAAGTAAATTGTTCACTTACAATTCCTGTTGCTTTTAGTGCTTTGAATAAATCAATAGAAATTGATACTGCAAAAGAAGAATATGGATACATAATTGCAAGAATTGATGGGGAATATAATAAAACTCAAGTTATTGATGTCAATTCTCTTATTGATAGAGAACCCCACCCTACAGAGCCTCCGTCTCCATTCAACTCTACAGTGAATATTAATTTTTTCTATGTTCCAGTTGGAAAAAAAATAAAAGTTTCTTTGATTTTATTATCCGAGGGACAATCAGGAGGATGTATTAAAATTGCAACTTCTAAAGATTTTGTTTTATCTAAGAATAAAAATATTGTTGAATTAACTTTTGATAATGAGAGTTATGATTATATAACCGCAGTATCTAACGAATTGTTTGCTGGATGTAATTCTAATTTGGGAAACCCTAGTGGTGAGATTGTTGTTTTTTCCTTTGCAGCCTTAGGTCAATCAGGTTTATATGGAATTTATCACCAACAAGGAGGCTTGGTTTCAATTGGTCATTTTGAAGGGACTAAATATTTTGGGCAATCATATAAGTTTAAAGAAATTGCTTATAAAAATTTAATTTCTAGTAATGAGTTTTCTTCTTTACAAGTTGTAGAAAAACCAAAATATAATAAATATGAATTTAATCGAGTAGGTGGGGTTTTTGTAAGTAACTCAGGTATTTGTTTTTCTGTACAAGGAGTAAATTAGTTTTCTTCCCATGGATACTTCAAATTCCAATCTTTTCGAATTGTATCCATGGTGGAACATAGATATTTTGATTTTTCAAAAGTATGTACAGTTGATTCTGGAATTCCATTTATAATACATTCTGTTGCATGGATTAGTTCATATTCATATCCGTTTTTTATAAATGGGATATTTATTTCTTTTTCTAAGAAATTTTCATTTCCATATTCATTTTTGAATTTATATATTTGGGCATGTTGTGTCATAAAAAAGTTTTTAACTTTTATAAAACCTTTTGTTCCAAAAATTATGGCATCGTGGGTGTCGGTTGAAGAAGTCATGTCAGAAGCACTTTGGAAACTTGTTGTTATATCATTTTCAAAAGAAATGTTAATGCTATTCCAGACATCAACACCATTTTTCATTCTTACTATAGAATTTTGCTTTTTAATTTTTGAAAAATTTGTAATCATCATTGCAAAATAAATGTTGTATATTCCTAAGTCTAAAAGAGCCCCTCCTGCTAATTCTGGTGAGTAGAGTCTATGGTTTGGATCATATGGAATTCGATTGCAAAATCTTGATTCGATATGTTTTATTTTTCCAATTGCTCCTTTGTTAATTTCGTTAATTATTTCTTTGATGCAAGGATTGAATGCTGTCCACATTGCTTCCATAAAAAATAATTTTTTTTCTGTTGCTAGAGTTATCATTTTTTCTAATTGTTCAATTGAACAACCAGCAGGTTTTTCGCAAAGGATGTGTTTATTATTATTTAGAGCGTTAATTACTGATTCAAAGTGAAAAGCATGAGGATTTGCAATATAAATCGCATCTACTGCGGGGTCGTTAAATAATTCCTCATATGAGCCATATGCTTTTTGGAAATTCCATTTTTTAGAAAAGTCTAATGCTTTTTGAATATTTCGACTTGCAACAGCATATAAATTAATATTATTTTCGTTGCAAACAGCGTTCATTGCTTCTGCCATACTGTTGGTGATTATTCCGGGAGCTAAAATTGCCCAGTTAATTTTTCGTTCCATATTAGTTATTATAACATTTATAAAATAAATTTGTAAAATAAATTTGTATAAAAATGGTTTGATTATTTTTTTAAAGATATATATAATAAGAATTATTATGTTAAAAAAGTTTTTAGTAGTTTTATTAATTTTTTTATTTAATTGTTCAAACTCATTTTCAGAGACAAATTTAAAATCTAAACCACTTAATAAGAAAAATGATATTTGCTTTGAAACAGGAATAAATCTTTCAAATCTTTATGCTATTGGAAAATTTTCAGAATATGGAATTGCTACCGTAGGATGTGATATTTTTGTAAATTTAATTTTTCCTAATAAAAAAACTAATAGTTTTCATTGGGGATTAAATGCAGATATGTTTTTCTCTCATGTTTTTCAAAATGGTAATTATGCAGATAAAGTTGAACAAAAAATATTATCATTAGGTATCTTTTTTTTGTATGATATTTCTAAAAAAATTCAGCTTAAGTCACAGTTTAATTTTGGTGTTTTTGTTCATTCTTTTGATAATGCGTATTATATAAGAGATTCTTATGTAGATTTATTGGTTAGTGCATATTTCGATATTCGGTATTTATTTAAATATAATATCATTTTTAATGCTTCGCCATATTTTTGTTTTTCACCTACTAAAGGTGGAGTAATTAGTTTTTTGGGCTTAAAATTTGGTGCTTGCTATCATTTTTAGTAATAAGGGGGGAGATTATGATAAAGAAAATTGTGAGTATTTTGTTTTTAGTAAGTTTTTTTTCTTGCAGTAATATTTTTCATGATGTTTATATATCAAAAAATTTTGGGGAGTTTGAAGCAGATGCAAATCGTTCGTCGTTTTTTGCAAAGCAAGGTCCTATTGCTAATAGTGAAATTTTAATTAACGGCAAAAAGATTCCATATACATCAAGTTCTGTTGTGATTCCAAAAGATTATCATGAAGATATTTGTTTTGATGATGACAATCATATTTATAGGGACTCAAATGTGAGTGTTTCGGAAGATTATCAAAAAAATATTCATCGGTTTAATGGGGCTTTTCCACCTGGAAGAAAAGTTCGGCTTTCTGCTTTTGAAATGTGTCAATATGAAGTTACGCAAAAACTTTATGAGTCTGTAATGGGACAAGAGTCTATGAAGTTAAGAATGGGGCAATGGGATTCTTCTCAAAAAAAAATTTTGCATAATTATGATGTTTTAATTAAAGAAAATAATCCTGTTGTTTGGGTTTGTTTTTATGAAGCTGTAATTTTTTGTAATAAACTTACAGAAAAAACAATGGGAAAAAATCAGATTGTTTATTACGCAGATAAAAATTGTACAATTCCGTATTCTTATGAACATGCAAGAATAAAAGAAGGACAGCCGGCTAATAAAGCAAATAGACATGAATCTACAGATCCAACTTATGATCCAAATTGGGATGTTCAAGATGCATCGGAAGTTTATATTGATATTTCTAAAAAAGGTTATCGTTTACCCACAGAAGCAGAATGGGAATATGCAGCTCGTGGTGGAAATCCTAATGCTCCAGAATGGAATATGAGGTTTTCTGGTACAGAAAATGTTAATGACATTTGGTGGGATGCTGGTCCAAAGGGATTAAAACAAGTTCATTCAAAAAATCCAAATTCTCTTGGGCTTTATAATATGAGTGGAAATGCTTCTGAATATTGTAATGATAAATATGTGGAAAAATGGGGCACTTATATTGATAATGGAAAAGAAAATAGTACATATATTCATTTTGAATTTGATGATGAAAAATATTTAGATAAAGATGGTTATGTGTTAAATCCTCTTGGATGTAAAAAAACAAATAAAGAATTATTAGAATTAAAAGCAATTCATGATGTAAAATATCAAACATCTTCTTGGGGATATTACGAAGGTCGAGTTTCTAAAGGTGGTTCTTATCACACTTTGGAACATTGTTGCTATGTTTCTAATAGAGAACAGGCATATGATACTTTTCAGGACACTGAATTAGGATTTAGAATTTGTAGAACATTGTAATATATAATTATAGTATTATTTAAAATACAGGTAGTCAAGGGACGCTTCGCTCAAGCCCTTGACTCGTCCGTTTTTAGGATTTGTAATAAACCCTAAATCAAAAAATCTTACGAGATACATTTTATTGTACTTCGTAAGATTTTTCTTTGTACAAATTAAGTTAATTTTATAATATAATTATCGTCCATGGCATTGTTTGTATTTTTTTCCTGAACCACATGGACAAGGATCGTTTCGTCCAACTTTTGGCATAGTTCTTCGAACAGTTGCATTACTACTTTGTGTATGTTTTTGCATGACTCCACTAGCAGCTTGTCTTCTTACTTGATCTCCATTGATTCCTGACCGAACTCCACTAAATCCATTTTGGCTTTCATCATGTTTTGCATTCATATTTTTCATTTGAGACTGAATTTTTGCTCTTTGAGCTTGTGCTTCTGGACTCATCTGAACTCGAACTTTAAATAATTTCGAAATAATTGATGCACGGATTGAATCAAGCATATCATAGAATATATTAAATCCTTCAATTTTATATTCTGTAAGAGGATTCTTTTGACTGTAAGTTCTTAAGGATACTGCTTCTCGTAATGCTTCGAGTGCTTCCAATTGGTCAAGCCATTTTTTATCAATTGCTTGAATGTATTGGTATCGAATGAACATATTAAGATTTTCTTTTCCTGCTAAAGTTTCCTTTTCTGTAATGTCATTTTGTAAAATTGAAATAACTTTATCAATGCTCAAATCTTCTGTAGTAAATTCAAGACCAAAAATATCTCTTAATCTTGTTAAGAAATCACTTTCTGCATTTTTATTTTTCTTACTAGAGTTGAATTCTTCAAATAAATCTTCAACCATTTCTTTTGCATTGTCAAATACACGCTGAGCTAGGTTGTTATCTTCAAGAATAGAATCTCTTTGGTCATAAATTACTGAACGCTGTTCATTGAGTACATCATCGTAATCAAGCAAGTGCTTACGAATTTCAAAGTTGCGTTGTTCTACTTTATGTTGTGCTTTTTCTATTGATTTATTTAACATTGGGTGGTCGATTGGTTCTCCTGGTTGCATACCAATTCTGCTCATAAGAACTTTCATTCTTTCTCCACCGAATAAGCGCATTAAATCGTCATCCATTGAGATAAAGAACTTAGAACGACCTGGGTCACCTTGACGCCCTGAACGACCACGAAGCTGATTGTCGATACGACGAGATTCATGTCGTTCTGAACCGATTACATACAAACCACCTGCATTTTTTACTTCGTCATAGTCTTTAAGCCAGTTTTCTTTTTCGATTTTAAGAGCTTCTTCAAACTGTTGTTCAGTTGCAGTTGTTCCTACTTTTTTACGAGCTCTCGTTTCTGGGTTCCCACCAAGTTTAATGTCAGTACCACGACCTGCCATGTTTGTCGCAATTGTAACAGCTCCTTTGCTACCAGCTTCTGCGATAATCATAGCTTCTCGAGCATGATTTTTGGCATTTAATACTTCGTGACGGATTCCTTTTTTTGTAAGTAAAGCAGAAAGGTGTTCTGATTTTTCTACAGAAACAGTACCGACAAGGACTGGTTGACCTTTTGCATGAGCTTCTTTGATTTCTTGAGCAATTGCTTCCCATTTATCAGATTCGTTTAGGTAAACTTCATCATTTTCATCAATTCGTTGAACTGGTCTATTAGTTGGAATTGCAACTACATCAAGTTTGTATATTTTTGCAAATTCAACAGCTTCAGTTGCAGCAGTTCCTGTCATACCAGAAAGTTTTTCATACATTCGGAAGAAGTTCTGGAAAGTAATTGTTGCTAATGTTCTATTTCTTTGTGCAATTTTGAGATGTTCTTTTGCTTCGATAGCTTGATGTAATCCATCACCATAGCGACGGCCTTCAAGAACGCGTCCCGTAAATTCATCAACGATTTGAACTTGTCCATCACGAACGATATAATCAACATCAATTTTATAAAGTTGGTGAGCACGAACAGCTTGAGTGAAGTAGTGGATAAATTCAAAGTTTTCTTCATCATAAACTGTAGTTCCTGATGGAATTAAATTATGTTGAAGAAGAATATTGTTAATATGTTCCATTCCTTTTGCTGTAAAAGAAACGCGCTTTGATTTTTCATCAAGAGTGAAATCTCCCTTGAGATTTTTTCTTTCTTCTGGTTCAAGCTGAACTTCATCTGGATACAAACCTGTTACAGGATCTTTTTCCATTTCTACAAGTTGATTTACATATTTATCAACTTCGTAGAATTTATTTGTATCATCTTCACCTTGACCTGAAATAATTAATGGAGTTCTAGCTTCGTCAATTAAAATAGAGTCAATTTCATCGACAATACAGAAGTAGAATCCTCGTTGAACTTTTTCTGATGGATCAATTTGCATATTATCACGAAGGTAGTCAAATCCAAATTCATTATTTGTACCATAAGTGATATCACAAGCATAACTTTTTCGTCTAGCATCATTATCCATGTTTGAAAGAATTGAACCAACAGTTTGGCCCAAATAGCCATAAACAGGTCTCATCCAATCTGCATCACGTTCTGCAAGGTAATCATTTACTGTAACAACATGAACACCTTTACCTGTCAATGAATTAAGATAAGCTGCGGCAACACACATAAGTGTTTTACCTTCACCAGTTTTCATTTCTGTAATTCTTCCTGAATTAAGAACTAAAGAACCCATTAACTGAACATCATAAGCTCGTTCGCCTAAAACTCGTCTTGCAGCTTCTCTTGCAAGTGCAAAAGCTTCAACTAAAATATCATCTAGTGTTTCACCAGCGGCAAGTCTATCTTTAAAAATCTGTGATTGTTTTGGAAAATCTTCAGCAGAAAGAGATTGTGCCCAAGCTTCTTTTTGATTAATAGCCTCAACAATTGGCTTTAACATTTTTACATCTCGGTCATTTTTTGAACCGAAAATTGCAGTCAAAATTTTATCTAATAACATAATACTATTATTATACAATAGTTTATAATAATTGACAATAATTTCTTATACCTTTATTCTATATATGATTATGAATAAGACTTTTACAACATTTTTTTGTTCACTTTTATTAATTTTATTTTGTTCATGTAACAAAAACACAACTGTTTCTTTTATCGAAAGAGAAGATTTATTTTCGCTTAGCTATGGAAATTTTGAAAATCAACTAAATTTATTTGATTTGGCTGATACCGGAAATTTTATTCCAACAGAATTAACTATGCAAAATGGATTTTTTTATATTTCCAATGGACAATCTAAAAAAATCTTAGAGATGAATTCTTATGGAGATTTACTTTCTCTTTATTATAATAAAACTGAAAATCCGACACCTTTATTTAATTCCACAAATTCGAATAATACAATTTCACAAAAAAATATGGGGATTAGTACAAAAAAAGTAATTGAATATCAATTTAATAGACCTTCCAATATTTGTGTTGACGGAAACCAAAGAATTTATGTAGTAGAATTATTGCCAATTGAACGACAAGAAAATGAAAATAAAACTGTTTTAAAACAAGTAGTTCTTCGATTTGACGGAGATTCATTTGTTGATTATATTGGACAACAAGGTCCTGG
>JAZUSR010000155.1:0-7837 GCA_045606765.1 Treponema sp. | reverse complement strand
TCTATGTCTCTTGTATTATAAAGATTTTTGATTTGTTCTTTATCGCCAGTTGACATTTCAACAAATTTTTTGATTGCTTCTTCACAAGCACCTGAATCAATTTCGTTTACGCGGTCAAGAAGATGTTGGCTTTGTGGTTGCAAATATTTTCCGTTTAAGCGGCGAGCCAATTCTGCAACTTGAGGATGGCTAATTCCATCTGGACAGCGTGAAGAACAACAGCCACACATTACACAGTCAAATGATAAATCTGCACATTTTGCATAATCACCACGCTGGGCATATGCAATATATTGCATTGTCTGTAATTCCTGAGGACATGCACGAGTACAAGCATTACAACCTACACAAGAATAAATTTCAGGATAGAGTTGCATCATTACCGACTGTTCAGGTTTTACTTTATTAATATCATAAACTTGTTTTACAAGTGGGAAGAATGGAAGAGTTGCAATGAACATTCCGTCTTCTACTTTTTTAGAACATGCCAAACATGTTTGAAGTTGATTCTGACCTTTAATTCTATAAAGTGTAGCACAAGCACCACAGAATCCGTTACGACATCCACAACCGCGTTTAAGTTGGTATCCGGCATATTCCATTGCATTCATAATTGTTAATTCTGCAGGAACATCATATTTTTTTCCAAACAGATATATTGTAGCCATTTCTTTTTCTGACATAATATTCTCCTATAAAAATTAATATTCTGGTGGTAATTCACCTAATTGGTCAAAACTGAATACTGGACCGTCTTTACAAACGAATTTATCTCCAATATTACAACGACCACATTTTCCGATACCACATTTCATGCGCATTTCCATTGTTGTAAAAATCTGGTTATCTTTAAACCCAAGTTTTTTAAGTGCATCAAGTGAAAGATGAATTAAAATTGGAGGTCCACACATAATTACAGTCATGCTAGGATCTGGATTTAATTCTGTTACAAATGGAGGAACAAAACCAACATGTCCATCCCATCCTTCTTGAGGATTATCAATAGTCAAGTCAATAGAACAATTTGGCTGCTTCATCCAAACATTTTTCATTTCGTCAAGTCTAACCAAATCTGCCATTGAACGGCTACCATAAATTACTTGGATTCTTCCATAGTTTTCACGCTTGTCCATCATATAGTTTACTACAGAATGAACAGGTGCAATACCGATACCACCTGCAACTACAAGGATATCTTTTCCTTTAAGAGCACCTTCAACAGGGAATCCATTTCCAATAGGACCACGAACACAAATTTCCTGCCCTACTTCTGCATTATGTAACCATTCAGTTACACAACCACATCTTTTTATAGAAAATTCCATGTGAGTTTCTAAAGTAGGCGAAGATGTAATAGAAATCATTGATTCACCAACGCCAGGAACAATAAGCATTGCACATTGACCTGGAATGTGTTCAAATAATTTTTTTCCGTCTTTCCCTACTACACTAAATGTTTTTACATCAGGAGTCTCTTCGCGTATATCAATAATTTTTCCTACATAAGGAATAAAGCTTTCGTTATTTTCCATTGTGTATCTCCTATTCCTTAAATATCATCTGTTTCGTTAACAGCTTTAATAACTTTAACAATGTTCATATTAACTGGACAGCTTTCTAAACATCTTCCACAACCAACACATGAGAACATTCCTTTGTGAGCCATTGGATAGTACATCAATTTATGCATAAAACGCTGACGACTTCGTTCTTTTTGAGTATGACGAGGATTTTCTGCTGCCATTTGTGTAAAGTCATTATACATACAAGAGTCCCAACAACGCACTTGTCGAATTCCGTCACCTGTGTCAAAGTCACGAACATCAAAACACATACATGTTGGACAAACATAAGTACAAGTTCCACAACCTACACATGCTTCTGATACAGAGTTGCAGATTTTTGAATTGAAAATCTTAAGCATATCTTTTCCCTGGAACTTTGAAAGATCTAAGTGAGCAAAAGGAAGTTTTTCAATTTTTTCTGAAATTTCCTTTTGAACAGATTTTACAGATGCATCATCACTTTCTTGAAGAACTGATTTAGCGTTTTCTACAAATATTTTTCCCTTATCAGTGTTAGCCTGGAAAAAATATTTTCCATCACTAAGCCAACAACTTACATCTCCAGATGAAGTTTGAAGAGAAGCATCAATATTGTAAGTTGAACAGAAACAAGTTTTTACAGGTTCATTACAAGCCAAAGTAATAACTATTCCGTGTTCACGACGATTTTTATAATATGAATCAACTGGATCCATATGTAAATAAACATTGTCAATTGCTTCAAAACCTTTTGCATCACAAGCACGCACACCAAAGATTACGAAATCTTCAATATCTTTACGAGGATCTTCTACTGTAATTTCCTTACCCTTTCTCTGATAACTAACCATATGTTCTGTTTTAGGAAAGAAAAAATCTTTTGCAGAACGAACAGTTTTTAATTCAGATGAAAGTTTTACTCCTTTTTCCCATTTCTGAAAATCAGCTTTGCCTGAATTATTATCAACTGGTAAATACAAAGGTTGTTTAGAACCAATAAGTTCAAATAATGAATCAATTTTATCCTGTGAAATAGAAAGCATTATTCTTCACCTCCGTCTTTTGATCTGTCATAAATAATAGTTGTTTCAGGATCGTCTTCAGTAAATGTAAGCATAGCAGGTTTTGATTCCATATCACTTCCTGCTTGATATTCACCGTAAATTTCATTGATATCTTTAATGAACTTTCTATTCAAAAGATACAAAGGAATATTCTGAGGACAAACTCTTGAACATTCTCCACAATCTGTACATCTTCCTGCAACATGCCATGCTCTAATAATGTGGAAAAGATTTTCTTCAAACGAAGTTTCTGCAACTTTTTGAGTTGTATAAAGTGCATTATTATCAAATACACATTTTTCACAAGTACAAGCAGGACAAACATTACGACAAGCATTACATCGAATACAACGAGACATTTCACCACGCCAGAATTCGAACTTTTGCTCAGGTGTCATAGCTTCAAATTTTGCAACTTCATCCATTCGTGAAGAATTTGGTTGAACTTCAGTATTTTCATCTACTCCTAGAAGCTCATCACATGAAACATGTTTTTTACCTTTACAGTTATCGCAAACTCCCCCACCATTTAAAGAATCCTGACAAGGAATTCCGATTGCATAAACATCTTCTCGAGTAATACGATTTTCTTTTAACAACTGTGTAAATGAATATGTATCACTTGGCTTTAAAAATGCAAGAACCACTTCTGTTGGAATAGGAGCATCTTGTGCGTTTGGATCACGCTGCTTTGCCATTTTATTATTCATACGAGTTGTACTTTTTTTAATTTCAATATCTCTTGTAATTTTTACAAGGTACTTTGAAATATTTGCTTTACAATGTTCATTATATACAAAGTCTTTATCTAATTCTTCTGCTGAATTAAAAACTGCAGGAGTAATATCATCATCGAAAAGACCTTTTTTCCAGCCAACAACTTTCTGGACTTTTCCTTCTGCAAGTAAAGCTTTTGCTCTTTCGATTAATTTGTCTTGCATCGTAAATCCTCCAAGCGTTTATTTTCACCAAGAGCCTTAATCTGATCTACAAATTCATTCATAATACCTGCAAATCGAACACCCTCAGCAGCAGAACACCATTCTACTCTTGTACGCTTTTTTTCAATTCCCAAAAAGTCAAGCATTGAAAAAAGAAGAGTCATACGACGACGAGCAAAATAATTTCCTGTTGAATAATGACAGTCACCTGGGTGACATCCACAAAGAATTACACCGTCAGCACCACGCTGGAATGCACGCAAGATGAACATTGGATTCAAGCGACAAGAACATGGAATGCGGATAATTTTTACATTTGCAGGATATTCAAGGCGGTTATTTCCAGCCAAGTCAGCACCTGCATAAGAACACCAGTTACAACAGAATGCAACAATTTTTGGTGTCCATTCTTTATTTTTTGTTTCTACAGACATGCATCAACCTCCGCTAAGATTTGTTTATTACTAAATCCATTTAAGTCCATTGCACCACTTGGACAAGCAACTGTACAAGCACCACATCCTTGACACATAGCAGTATTAACTTGGCTAACATGTCTTGTAATTGTAGTTCTATTTGGACCACGGAAGTCTTTATCAATATAAGAAATTGCCCCGTAAGGACAAACATTTGCACACTGTCCACAACCATTACAAGCATTTTCATTTGGCTGTGCTGTACAAGGGTTATTTTTAAGTTTGTCTTTTACAAGCAAACAAATTGCTTTTGCAGCAGCACCAGATGATTGAGCAACAGTTTCTGGAATATCTTTTGGTCCTTGACAACAACCAGCTAAGAAAATACCTGCTGTTGGACTTTCTACAGGACGGAGTTTTGCGTGAGCTTCTAAGAAGAAGTCGTTGTTATCCATTGATGTTGTAAGCATTGTTGCAAGTGGACGAGCAGATTTATCAGGTTCAATTGATGCTGCAAGTACAACCATATCAGCCTTAATGTGAACTTGTTTGTTCAAAATTAAGTCTGAACCTTGAACATCTAAAGTTCCGTCTGCTTGTGGAGTTACTTTTCCTACCATACCCTTAATGTAGTGAACACCATATTGTTCAACTGCTCGACGATAGAATTCATCAAAAAGTTTACCTGGTGTACGAACATCAATGTAGAATACATAACAATTAGTATCTGGATAATGATCACGAGTTAAAATTGCATGTTTTGCTGTATACATACAACAAACTTTGGAACAATATTCATGTCCTTTTTCTGCTCCTGCAGCACAACGGCTACCAACACACTGAATAAATACGATATTCTTTGGTTCTTTTCCGTCTGAAGGGCGTTTTAAATGTCCATTTGTAGGCCCTGATGCGTTACAAAGTCTTTCAAATTCAAGTGAAGAAACAACATCTGGGCTTGTGTTATATGCATATTCATCGAATTTGCTTAAATCAATTGGATTATATCCAGTTGCTACAATGATTGCACCATATTTTTCTTGCAAAATTTCTTCTTGCTGAGCAAAATTAATTGCACCTGCAGTACAAGCTTTTTCACAGAATCCACAAACATTGTCTTTTCCGTTTTTAAGACCTTTCATATGTAGACAATATTCAGCATCAATTGCAGCTACCTTTGGAACAGCCTGTGCAAATGGAATATTAATAGCTTTTTTATTATCTAAATTCAAATTAAAGTCATTTGGAACTTTTTTATTTGGACAAGCTTCAATACAAGCACCACAACCTGTACATTTTGTTTCGTCAACATAACGAGCATGGCGTTTAATATCTACTTGGAAGTTACCAATATACCCTTTTACTCCACATACTTCTGAATATGAAAGAATGCGAATATTAGGATTTTGACTAACTTCTGTCATCTTTGGAGTTACGATACATGAAGCACAGTCTAATGTAGGGAATGTCTTATCGAGCATTGCCATTTTTCCACCGACTGTTGTTTTCTTTTCTACAATATCTACAGGGAATCCTGCATCTGCAATATCTAATGCAGCAGTAATTCCTGCAATACCACCACCAATTACTAAAGCACGCTTTGTAACAGGTGTTTCTCCTTCAACTAAAGGAGTATCTAAAATTGTTTTAGCAATAGCAGCCTTACCCAAAGCAATCGCTTTTTCAGTTGCTTCAGCAGGATCTTTCATTACCCATGAACATTGTTCACGAATATTTGCTACTTCTACTTTATATGCATTTAAACCTGCTCGTTCAGCACAAGCACGGAATGTTTTTTCATGCATACGAGGAGAACAAGAACAAAGAACAACACCTGTTAATTTGTCGTCTTTGATATGTTGTTCAATCATCTGCTGTCCAGCCGAAGAACACATATAAGTATAGTTAGTTGAAAAAACAACTCCGTCTACTTTTCCAAGTTCTTCTGCTACCTTTTCTACATCTACTGTCCCTGCAATATTTGTACCACAGTGACATACGAATACACCAATTCTTTCCATATCAGTTATCTCTTATATTTTCTGAAGGCACTTACAAGGGCCTGCTGTGGTATATTTTCATCCAGAAACTCTGGAACTTGATCAGGATCAAGGTGATGAGGACCACGAGAACCTTCAACAACTTGTCTGATAGCATCGATTACTTTTACCGGTTCAACTTGACGAGGGCATCTTTCTAAACAAGCAAAGCAACTTAAACAAGCATAAATTGATTTTGTTGAAAGAAGTTTTTCGAAATCGCCATTTTCAACCATTTGAACAAATTGGTGTGGATGATATTCCATTGAATCATAATTTGGACAAGTTCCAGAACATTTTCCACAAACCATACATTTTTTTGTATTAACACCACTAATTAGGGAAACAGTTTCTTTTAGCTGTTCAATTTCGCTATTAAGCATTCTGTCCCTCCTTTAAACCAAGAGCTTCAGCAAGAAGTTCTGAAAAATATATTATATCAAGCTTTGAATCGCCTTGATTTTTAATAAGATTATAGCGACACAAAGGACAACTTGTTACAAGAAGTTCAGCCCCAAATTCTTGAGCATTTGTAATGATTTTCTTTGTTCGATTTTCAGGAATAGATTTATCTTCAAAAAGTGTATATGCTCCACAACATTCATTTCGTTCTGAATAAATTACAGGAGTTCCACCAATTGCTTTAATAAAATCTTCCAAAATCTGAGGATTTTCTGGATCATCTAATTTAAGAACATTTGAAGGACGAAGTAAAAGACATCCGTAATACGCACCAATTTTTTTACCAAAGAAAGGAGATTTTTTTATATCACCTCCATTAGCAGCTTTTACAGCTTCTGTAACTTTAGCCCAACCAATTGTATCACGAAGAACTTCCAAATAATGAACAATTTTTGTCTCACCATGATATTCAATACCATCTGCTGCAAGATAATTGTTAGCTTTAAAACTAATAAATTCATCCTGCTGAATATCATTATTAACTTGCTTCAATACATTATAACAAGCTGAACATAAAGTAACGAGTTCATTTCCTGCTTTTGCTGCATCTGCAAGTGCTCGAATAGATGAAAGTTTTGATGCTACTTCATTTTTTGCAAGTGGATAAGTTCCACCACAACACTGCCACTCAGGAATTTCTGAAAGCTCAAATCCAAGAACCTCTGCACTTTTTCGTGCATAAATATCAAGTTCTTTAGCTTTGTTTTTCAGAGTACATCCTGGATAATACGAATATGTCATACACATGCCCCGTAACAAAGTTAATTTTTTTACAAAGATAGTACTACTATGATACTCCATTTTTTCTATTTTGGAAATAACAAAAATACGAATTAGCAACTGCTAACACAAATTTTTAATACAATCTTTTCCTTATTTTTATGAAAAAAGAGCATTAAACGCATCTTTTGCTTTTTTAGAGGCATCATTTAAAGTATTTTTATCAAATTCACCACGAAAAACTGAAAAAAAATCACAAAAATTAGACTTTTCCTTGTCTTTTATAAGTTCATCAATATTTTCTTTGCAATCATAATGATTTCCAGGTGAAAAAAAATTGCAATTTACACAAGAATGTAAATCAGCACCACAATTTGAACAAGTTGAAGTACGAAAGACTTCTGAATTTTCTATAATTTTTCCACATTTTTTACACATTTTCACTCACCTATATTTAATTTAATTTTCTTATTCGGTCATACGTCCGGTCAAGGCACGTTCGCTACCGCTGCTCATCTTAAAGCCTTGACTCAGCCGTTTTTAGGGTTTGTATTAAACCCTAAATAAAAAAACCGCCACATGATGGCGGTTTATAATTTGCTCATCTTCATCTTAAATGAAGGGCATTCTATTAAGTCCTGCCTAACCGCA
>JAZUSR010000154.1:0-12643 GCA_045606765.1 Treponema sp. | reverse complement strand
TTTATTTTATTGTTTAATTCGTTGATTGATATTTGATATTCGATTAAATCTGATTTTAAACCAATTCCATTATTATATTCGTATTCGTAAATTTTTAGTTCGTTATTCATTGATAAAAGTAATTCTTCGTTAAGTTGAATTGATTTGTGTTGCAAAATTAGCGAATAATATTTTTCGACAATTTCAAGTTCGAAGTTTTTTATTGATTGAAGGAAAGTTAAATAATCGATAAGTGCATTTTGTTTGTTGTATTTATAAGTTAATTCTTCTTTGCGATTGTCGTATATTTTTTGATTGATTGAAATGTTTATAGATTTTATTTTAGTATCAGGGGATTCGATAGGAACGTTCTTTGAATTCGAAAAATTAATTCCTATTTGGGGTAAAAATGGTTCTAACGCATACTTTGCCGATTTAATTTTTTCTTGATAAAATTTTTTGTTTTCTTGAATTTCTTTTGAATTATTTATTCCAAAGGAAATGATTTCAGTTGGATCTGAAAAATATCTTTGTGATATTCCTATTGAGAAAAATAATGTTATATATAGTAGAAAGATTGTATTTTTTTTCATAATTAGTTAAGTAATGAGTTTATCTTTTTATAATATGAACTGCTTTTTTCTGAAAATCCCAGTTCATTCCAAATTATAGCAAGACTTTGATAAATGTCTTTTGAGCTTTTTAAAATTTGTTCAGCAGTGTTAAGGTTTGAAAAATAACTTTCGAAGTCATTTTCTTCTTTTGCAATCTGTGCTTTCCAATAATAAAGTCGCCAGTCTTCTGAATTATTTTTGAGCAAGTCATTTATTATTTGTTTTGCTTTTGAATTCTCTTTTAGGAAAAAGTAATTTCTTATTAGCCATAATTTACAATCGAAATTTTCTTTTTTTACTTTTGCTAACTCTGAAAAAATGATTTCCGAGTCTTTAAAGTTTTTTTCCAAAAAAAGAATTTTTGCTTTTAAAAAATGTGATTGGTAAAAATTTGATTTTTCTTTAATTGAAAGGTCAAGATAATTTTTAGATTTTTCAAGATTGTTGTTGTTAAATTCCTTGATTGCATCAAGATAAAACTTTGTTGCTTTTTCAGAATTTCCACAACTTGTTAAAATAATTGACAAAATTAAAATAGTTATATTTTTCATAGTTCCTCTTTTAGTTTTTTCTATAACTATGAATATCTCTTTTTTGCTTTTTTTATTCAAAAAATTAAATTTTTATTTATAAAAATGACTTGCCGTTTGTATTGTTTTTTTACTTTTTTACTACTTTCCCTTTATGATTTTTTTTGATAAAATAAATGAACTTGTTTTTTAGGAATAAAATATGCTGTATTATTTAGGTCAATTTTTTCAAAATACATTCGGGCCGGCTAGATTGTTGCAATCATATACTATGATGATTGTTATTGCGTTGTATCTTGGTTTTTTTCTTGCTGTAAAATTTGTGCCAAAGTTTTATGATAAACTTCCTCACGATAGAGGTAGGGAGTTTACGGAGCACGCAGCTGAGGCAAAAGGTAAACCTACAGGTGCTGGAATCGTTTTTATTACAATTTTTGTTTTTATTTCTATTTTGTGTGTTCCACTTACAGCTCTTCAGTCTATAATTGTTGCTTTGACTTGGGTTTCAATGTTAACAGGTTATTTAGATGACAAAAGTGCAAAGGGTTGGGGTGAATATTTAAAAGCTTTTTTAGATTTGATTATTTGTTTGCTTGCATCCTTTGCTATGTATTATTATCTAAAACAAGTTGAAGTTGAACCAAAAGTTTATTTTTGGTTACCATTTTATACTCATGTAATTGAAGTTCCTTGTTGGCTTTATGTTATTGTAGGAACTGTGATTTTATGGACTTCAATTAATACAACTAATTGTACTGATGGTGTAGATGGACTATCTAGTATGTTGATTTTGGTTGCATTAATTACATTAGGTGTTGTTTTCTACATTATATTGGGCCATGTAGAAGTTGCAAATTATTTGCTTGTTCCATATTTGTCTAGTGGTGCAAATTGGGGAATTCTTTCTTTTGCAATGGCTGGTGTATTGATGGGATATTTGTGGCACAATGCTTTTCCTAGTAAAGTTATGATGGGGGATGCAGGAAGTAGAGCTCTTGGATTTTTTATAGGCTCTTGTATTATGGTTTCTAGAAATCCATTTTTAATTCTAGCTACTTCTACAATTATCCTTGTAAATGGTGGAATGGGATTAGTAAAAGTTGCATTGCTAAGATTTTTTAAGATTTCAATTTTTAAGGAAATTCGTTTTCCTTTGCATGATCACATGAGAAAGACTCGTGGATGGTCAACAACTCAAGTTGTAATTAAGTTTTTAATAATGCAACTCTTATTTACTGTTGCATTAATTGGATTATTTTTTAAAATTAGATAGTTTAGAATGAGGAATAAAATATGGCATTAGAATGTGGTATCGTTGGACTTCCAAATGTTGGAAAGTCGACAATTTTTTCAGCATTAACTGCAGCTCCTGCTCAGGCAGAGAATTTTCCATTTTGTACAATTGATCCAAATGTTGGGATTGTAGATTTGCCAGATGAACGACTGGATTTTTTGGCAAGTGTTTTTGAACCAAAGAAAAAAACTCCTGCGACTGTAAAATTTGTTGATATTGCTGGTTTGATTAAAGGTGCATCTCAAGGAGAAGGTCTTGGAAATCAGTTCCTTGCAAATATTCGAGAATGTTCTGTAATTGCACATGTCGTGCGATGTTTCGATAATCCTGATATTATGCATGTTCGAGATGATGCAAAAGTTGAAGCGGGAATTGATCCTGAAAGTGATATTCTTACTATTAACATGGAACTTGCTTTAGCGGATTTGGAAACAATTCGTAAGAGACAAGAAAAAGTTACAAAGCAAATTCGTGCGCTTGGTAAAGATGAAGAAAAAAAATTAAAATCATGGACTACAGCGGTTGGAAAAATTAAACCATTGCTTGAAGATGGGAAAGGTGCTCGTTTAGCAGATTTAACTGATGATGAAAAACTTGCTGTAAAAGATATGTTCCTTTTGACAATGAAACCTTTGCTTTATGTTTGTAATATTGATGAAGATACAATTGCAGATGGAACAAATTCTTATGTTGAAACTGTTAAAAAAATTGCAGCTTCTGAAAATTCGGAAGCAATTGTAATTTGTGGAAAGTTTGAATCAGATTTGTCAGATATTAAGGATGAAGGTGAGCGCAAAGAATTTATGGATTCTGTAGGTTTGAGTGAATCTGGATTAAATGTGTTAGCTAGAAAAACATATGCTCTTATGGGGTTAAGTACATTTTTTACTGGTGGTCAAGATGAATGTCGTGCTTGGACAATTAACCGTGGAGACAAAGCTCCTCAGGCCGCTGGTGTAATTCACACTGATTTTGAAAAGGGTTTTATAAAAGCAGAAGCTTATACAATTGACGATCTTCGTCAGTATGGTTCAGAAGTAAAGATTAAAGAAGCAGGAAAATATCGTATCGAGGGCAAAGAATATGTTGTTCAAGATGGCGATGTCTTATTCTTTAAGTTTAATGTCTAAATAAATTTTGTTTTATCCTCTGTATTTGAAATAAAATTCATAAAAGAGAATATGATTTTTATAAACTGAATACGGGGGTAATAAAATGAAACGAAATCATTTTATATTTTTATTTTTTGCTTTAATTTTTTTCTCATGTTCTTTTGAAAATGATTTTTTTGTTCCGAATGATTTATCTATTGTTAGTTGGAATGTACAAACATTCTTTGATTCAACTAAGAATGGAGATGAATACTATGAATTTAGGAGTAGTAAATCACCTTGGAATGAACAAATGTATTTGAAACGATTAGATAATTTGTGCGCAATTATTTCCAAAGTAAAATCTGATGTTCTTGTTATGCAAGAAATTGAAAATGAAAAGATAATTTTTGATATTTCAAATAGATTGAATAATGGATTTGGGAAAAGTAATTGGTTGTATAAATATTTTTCATTTGGGAAGAATGAGCAATCATGTATTGGAATTGCAATTTTGTCAAAGTATGAAATTCGAAATGTGAAATTTCATAATGTGGATATAAAGACAGAATCTGTCGAGGTTCCAAGTATGAGGCCAATTGTAGAATTAGAAATTGTTGTTGGTAATAAGATTGTTAGATTATTTGCGAATCATTGGAAATCGAAATCTGGTGGTGAAATTGAAAGTGAAAAATGGCGGAAATGGCAAGAAAAGGTTTTGGCAAATATTTTTCAATCTAAAAGTGATAACGAGATTTTAGTTGCAGCTGGAGATTTTAATAAAGATATTAGAGAATTTGATCGAAATGAATTTGGAGAAATTTTGTTTAAAGATTTTTCTTCGGAAGAGACGAAAAATGTTGTCGTTTATTCTCCGTGGGATGATTTTGAAGATAAAGACTTAGGTACTTACTATTTTGATTCTAGTTGGGAAAAAATAGATCATTTTTTTGTAATGAAAAAAGAATTTATTAAAGAGTTTGATGTTTTGAGTTTTGAAGAATTGACAAATGATGATGGTTCGCCTAATAAATTTGAGTTATATAAGAATAAAGGGTATTCAGATCATTTGCCAATCTTTTGTAGAATAAATCTAACAAAAGCAGTTAATCCATAATAGTAATTTCGACTCGTCGATTTTTGCTACGCCCTTGTTCAGTTTTATTTGTAGCAATAGGTTCTGTTCCTCCCTTGCCTTGTGTAAAAATATGGTATACATCTTTTACACCGAGAGAAATTAAATATGTTGCGACAGCAGATGCTCTTTCTTCACTGAGTTTTTGACGACTTTCTGCTGTTCCGCGTAAAGCAGTATGTCCTGTGATTAATAAGTCATTGTTTGGATACGCTTCAAGAATCTTTGCGATTTTATCTAATTTTTCTTTTTCTGATTTTAAAAGAATATTTGAGTCTGGTAGAAATTGAATGTTTTCGATTGAAAGTGTTAGACCTTTTTCTGTAGACTTGACTTCAACATCTTTGATTCCTAATTCAGAGATTTTTTTTGAAACGTCTTCAACATTTTGTGTAGTAGCACTTCTTTTAAATTCTGTGACTTCCGCTTGAGCAGTACCAATGAATGTGAAGTAATCTCCACTTATAGTTTTTATTTCAATTTTAAATTGTTCAGAATAATTGTCAATTGTTCCTTTGTCATTGTCCCAAAAAATGAGTTGACTAGAAAAACCAATAGTGCTTACTGGTGTCGTAGGTGAACGAGTAATAAGTTTTGTTGTATCAATCGAAAATTGCAGTTCATAATATACTTGGAATACATCCAGTTTTTTCCCATCTTTGTTTTGAGTACCTAAATATTCATATTCGGCAATAAAGGGAACTATGTATGGTTTGGTTAAGTTAAATGGTTTTCTCAAATCGTGAGCTTCGTGACCTTTGTACGTCCATTTGTCTCCGGGGCTAAGTTCTTTGTCAGGGAAAACAGGAATATCACGAACAGTTGGCATAAAATAGTTATCATCAATTGTGTAAACTCCAAATCTGTCTCGCGAGAATTCACTAGTGTATTCATTTCCATATGAAAAAGTTTTTGTTTGTAAATTGGATAATTTAGAGTTTTCTGTTGTCATAAATTTGCCGTTATGAACAGCTGTCATATTCTTTGTATCAACATTTGAAACATTTACACTTATTCGATTGATAATTTCTGAATTGTGACTTTTAAATCCATTTATATATACATCTTCATGCACAGTTGATAGAATTCTATAAGAATCACCTTCATTGTATTTATATTCAAATTTTTTGTGCCCTTCGTTTGTTAATTCTAAGTTTTGAGCGAATGTGAAAGTTGAAATGAATAAAAATAGAAAATATGTAATTTTTGTATTAAAAAAAAGTGATTTCATTGTAATAATTCCTTATGAAAAATGCTATTTATATTATCGGTAAAAATTTCTTGCTACAATATAAAAAATATTGTGCCAAAAAAGATACATATTTTTGACAAACAGTATATTTTGCTATAAAATGAAGCCATGTTACCTCTTGAAGTTTTTCGATGCGCCGTTGATAAAATAAATATCCCTTTTTTGTTTTTATCCCCTGTATATAAATTTGATTTAATTATAGATTTTAAAATTACTTATTCGAATCGGTTTTTTAATAAAAACATTTATGATGTAACAAAGGTAGATTTTATAAAAAGTATTGATTTTGAAGTTGTGTTATGCAATGATTTTTTTAAAATGGCTTTGGATTCTGCTCAAAAATCTGAAGTTGTTAATTTTACAAGCTATAATTCTTTGAAAGGTATATGGTACTCTATCGAAGTAAATCCAATTTCAATTGATTGTTTAGTTGTAACAATGGTTGATATTTCGGCAAAGATGTATTATTCAGAGCAATTAAAAAAATCTTCTTGCGTTGATGTTTTGACAGCTTTGCCGAATCGTATTCAGTTTTATAAAGATATAAAAAGTATTAATTTGAAATCTATTCAAGAAAATAAAAAATATGGGTTATTCATTTTTGATATTGATAATTTTAAAGCAATTAATGATACAAAAGGTCATCAAGAAGGTGATCGAGCGTTAATTAAATCTGCTAGAATATTAAAATCTATTGAAGATAATAATATTAATGTTTATAGATTTACAGCTGATGAATTTTTAGTTGTTTATGCAGGAATTGATGAGATTTCTAAATTCTATTCACTTGGTGAAAAAATAATTTCTATTTTTGATAATGAAAGAATTAGTGTTTCTGGCGGATTTTCGGTTTTCCCAGATAATTCTAAAGAGAGTAATGAATTAATTAACTTTGCGGATCTTGCGATGCACAATGCAAAAAAAGCTGGAAAGCATCAACTTATGATGTTTACTCAAGAAATGCAAAGTAAATTTCTTCGTTCAGAAATGTTAAAGTCAAAAATGCCAACGGCTTTTACCAAAGGTGAGTTTGAGTTGTTTTTTCAACCACAGTTTGATATTTCTTCTTCTAAGTTGCGTGGGTTTGAAGCATTGTTGAGGTGGAATGAATCTGTAGAAGGGTTGATTGGTCCTGATGAATTTATTCCTTTGGCTGAGGAAAATAATTTTATTTTGATATTGGGTGAATGGGTTTTAAAAAAGGCTTTCGAATGTCAAAAAAAATGGGAACAGAAATTCAATTTTGATGGAATAATGTCAATAAATGTTTCTCCAATTCAATTAATGAAAGAAGATTTTGTGCAAAAACTTTCTAGCTTATCGACAGAATGTAATGTAAATCCTTCTAATATTGAAATAGAAGTAACTGAAGGAATTTTTATTAACGAAACTGAAAAGGCAGCTGAAATATTAAGAGAAATTAAAAAACTTGGTTTTGGAATTTCTTTGGATGATTTTGGTACTGGTTATTCATCTTTAAAATATTTGCAAATGCTTCCTTTAACAACACTAAAAATAGATAAGTCTTTTATTCAATCTATTACTTCAAAAGATGGTGTTTCAGAAAATATAACTAATTCGATTATTTCAATGGTTACAAAAATGGGAATTGATACAATTGCAGAAGGTGTTGAAAAAGTTGATCAGTTGTTAATTTTACAACAATTAAATTGCAAAACAATTCAAGGATTTTTGCGTGGAAAACCAATGAATGAGCTTTCTGTCGAAAAATTTCTTTTAGGAGAAATAAAGTTATAAAATGAGGCGATATAATAGATTAAGTTTGATTAAATTAACATTACCTGTTTTTTTTGGGTATATTGCAATTGGGATTCCATTTGGATTGATGTTAGTTAAAAATGGATATCCTTGGTGGCTTGCTCCGATTATGAGTCTTACTATGTATGCTGGTGCCGGTCAATATATGGCTGTTGGTTTATTTGCAAGTGGGGCATCTTTCGGGGCTATTGCAATTGCTCAATTACTTTTGAATATTCGTCATATTGTGTATGGATTGTCTTTGATTGAAAAGTTTAAAGATGTTGGTAAATGGAAACCATATTTAATTTTTGCATTAACTGATGAAACTTATGCTCTTATGACTACAACTCCATTGCCTAAAAATGAATCTCCTGGGATTTTTTATGGTACTATAGCATTGTTAAATCAAAGTTATTGGATTTTGGGAAGCTTAATTGGTGCTATTGCTGGTACTTTAATTCCATTTGATTTTGTGGGAGTTGATTTTGCTTTGACTTCGTTGTTTGCAGTGTTACTAATTGAACAAGTGAAAAAATCTAAGGACTTTATTCCTTCGATAGTTGGAATTTGTTCTACTATTATGTGTATTTCTTTATCAAGATTAGGATTTATTTCTGTTGATAATATTTTGATTTTTTCTTTATGTATAGGAATCGTTTGTTTAATTTTTGCAAATTGTAAAAAGGAATATAGATAAACAATTCGTTATAAAATAGCGTCGAAGTGTTTATCTTTGAAGTTTGTGTTGCAAACTTTGTAATTTTTGCTATTTTTCAATTCGTTATAAAATAGCACTAAAAAGTCAAATCGGAAATTAATATTTTTTCATAGATTTTTTAATAGACAATATATCAGGAGAAAATTGTATGAAATTAACATTGGTTCAAGCAATTATTGGTATGCTTGTTTCTGGAATTGTAATTTTTGCTTTGAGGGCTTTTCCTTTTGTATTATTTTCTAAACATGATCCTCCAAAACTATTGAAATTTATTGAGCGCTTTATTCCTCCGATGGTAATGGCGGTTTTATTAATTTATTGTTTAAAAGATGTTACATTTTTTTCAACACCTTTTGGGATTCCTCATTTGGTTGCGCTTTTATTTACAATTATAGTTCATTTTTGGAAATCTAATAGTATGTTAAGTATTTTTGGCGGAACGGCTTTGTTTATGATTTTGAGTAGAGTTATCTAATTTTGCCTAAAAAGTTTCATTGACGAAGTTTTAATTTAAAAGTATATTTTACTATATAGTTTAGTTTTTTATCATAGGAGTTTATTTATGGTTGCTATTATTGTTGGATTAATTTTTATTGCATTTACTGTTTTTTCTGTTATGCCAAATTTTTTAAATTGGGGTGAAGAAGTAATTGCCTTTTTGAAGGGGTGTGCTCCTGTTTTAGCTGCTTTTATTGGATTGATTTCAATTTTAATTGGTTCTGCTGATATCAAAGATAAAAGAGAAGCTGCAAAAGAAGAAAAAGAAGCTGCAAAAGAACAAAGTAAATAATTTTTTTTCTTAGAGTGCTTATACTTGACCAAAATTAAATAAAAGGGTATATTAGTGTTCCCCGTATATGTGTTTAGTGAATGCTCATCACTAAATGTTGATTTTTAAGAAGATGCAATCTTAAAGGTCTGGAATAACTTTATTTGTTAAGGTATATACAATGAAAACTATTTTTGTTAATGAAAGCGTTCAGCCAAGAACTTGGTATGTAATTGACGCTGCAGGAAAACCACTTGGACGCGTTGCTGCAAAAGCTGCATCTGTTTTACGTGGTAAGAATAAGCCTTCTTTTGCTACAAACCAGAATATGGGTGATTATGTAGTAATTATTAATGCTGACAAAGTTGCTGTTACAGGAAATAAAGAAACAGGAAAACTTTATCATAATTATACAGGATTTGTTGGTGGACTTAAAACTCGTTCATTTGCAAAACTTATTGAACGCCATCCAACTGATCCTTTGAAACTTGCTATTTCAGGAATGCTTCCACACGGTCGTCTTGGTCGTGCAATTATGAGTAATTGTAAAATTTATGCTGGTGCAGAACATCCTCATACAGCTCAGAACCCAAAAGCTTTGGAAGTTTAATTAGGAGTAAAATATGGTAAAGAATATTGCTATTGGAACAGGTAGAAGAAAAACTGCAACAGCTCGCGTATTTTTACGAGATGGTTCAGGAAAAATTACTGTTAATGGAAAAGATGTAAAAGAATATTTTGCAACTGCTGATCAGGTTCGTCTTGTTCACCAGCCATTGTTAGTAACAGCAAATGATAATAAATTTGATATTCTTATCAATGTAACAGGTGGTGGACTTAATGGTCAGGCTGCTGCTTGTTTGCACGGTATTTCTCGAGCTCTCTTACAAGTTGATCAGGATACACATACAGCACTTAAAGCTAACGGATATCTTACACGTGACTCTCGTATGGTTGAACGTAAGAAATACGGACAGAAAGGTGCTCGTCGTAGATTCCAGTTCTCAAAACGATAGAAAATTGGAAATATCGACTACAAGGTGGGTCTCGAAGGATTGTATGGAAATTACAACTGTATCGGGACCTTCTTTTTTTTTACGAGAAATATATTTGTCTTGTGTTTCAGTGACCGATATTGTTGAAGGTGCTGTATTAAATGAAGATCAAACGGCTGATATAATTGAGGCTGGTCTTTGCTTTGTAGTAGAGCAAAAAGCTTTAGAATACTTAAATCGAAGTGAGCAATGTTCGTTCAATTTAAAACGAAAACTTTTGGCAAAGGGGCATTCGAAAAAATGTATTGATTTAGCATTAGCTTATCTTGAGTCTAAAAATTATTTAAGTGATGAAAGATTTGCAAGAGTATGGCTAAATAATCGAAAAATAAATCATTCAGAAGGAAGGATAAAACTGCTTTCTGAATTACTTGTTCGAGGAATTTCAAAGAATATTGCAGAAAAAGTTTTGGATGATTTTTTTAATGAAAATTCTGAAGAAGAAATGTGTATAAAAGCCTATAAAAAATGTGTAAAATTAAAAAAGACAGAAGAAAAAATTATTTCATATTTAATAAATAGTGGATTTTCAGTAAAAATGGTTAATAGAGCAAGGGATTTGTATGAATCAGAAAAGTAAAAGAGTAAAATATTTTTCCGCTTTAGAAGTTGCCAATATTTGTGGCGTAGTAAATCAAACTGTTATTAACTGGATTAAAGCAGGATATTTAAAAGCTTATATGACTCCTGGTGGTCAGTTTCGTGTTTCGCCAGAAGACTTAGAAGAATTTTTGTGTAGTCGTGGTGTTGATTTGCCTCCAGAATTGAGTAGTGTTTTAAAACCTAGTACAACTACTCGTGGAAAATCATTAATAATTGTAGATGATGACAAAGTATTAAATTCTTTGATAAAAAAATATATTGAAAAAAACTTCCCTAGTATAAAAGTTTTTCAAGCATTTGATGGATTTGAAGCAGGTTCTCTTATGGCAAAGGAAAGACCTGGTTTAGTTTTGTTAGATTTGGACTTACCTGGTGTTGATGGATTTTCATTATGTAAAAAAATAAAACGAGATGTAATGTTCAAAAATCCATTTATCGTAGTAATAACAGCTCTTAAGGATGTTGATTTAGCAGAAAAAGTTTCTGATTTAGGAAGTAATTACTTTTTAACAAAGCCGTTGAATATGGAGCAAGTTGGGGCAATCGTTAATCAATGGGTTGGAATGGCTACTGACAAGGCAAATGATGAATCTTAATTGAAAGCTCAAGTAAGAGAAACATATAGTTTTTTTTTGAAAAGAAGTCTTAAATAAAATTGATGAATAAAAAAAATAGCACCGTGTAAGATTGGAGTTTGAAAAACTTTTCAATTCTGTAAGGTGCTATTTTTATAAGAATGCTATTTATAAATATATGCAGGGTAAGTTAAATTATTGTCAATCATGTCTAAGACTTTTGCTTCTGCGGTTTGAGAAATTGGATTCAATTCTTTTATTGCTGAGTAAAAATAGTCCATCCAATTGAGTGTTGGTGTATAGTAGTAATCAATAACATCTGTATCATTGAACTGGTATTTTGCCTTCATTGAAGAAATAGCTTCATCTTCATTACAGATTTTATCGATAAGGTTTAATTTTAGAGCTTGATTTGCAGTGTATATGCGGCCATCTGCAATTTCTTTAACTTTGTCAATATCAATTTTTCGATTGATAGCGACAATAGATGTAAATTGGTCATAACATTCATCGGCGATTGATTGCATAATTTGTTCTTGTTGTTCAGAAAGAGGTTCGTTGTAATTGAGCATATTTTTGTTTTTACCAGCAGTAAAAGTTCTTGATTTGATTCCAAGGTTTTCCATCATTTTTGTTAAATCTAAAGATTCTCCTGAGATTACGCCGATAGAGCCAGTCAAAGTATTTCTGTTAGCACAAATGTATTCGGCGCCACAAGAGATGTAATAGCCACCACTTGCTGCTAAAGGTCCCATGTATGCCCAAACAGGTTTTCGTGATTTTTGATAGTCATTTAGTGCTTGATAAACTTCATCAGATTCATAAACTGACCCACCTGGGGAATTTATGTATAACATAATTCCTTTGTTGTGCTTGTCATCTTTTAATGTTTTAATTGTATCGAGTAGCCATTGTTGGTCATAAGTTTTATTGTTGTTTTGAATTACACCTGTAATATAAATTTTTGCGATGTAACTTGAGGATGTTTGATGAATATTTTTTTTAGTTTTTGTTGAGATTGAAAAAAATGGCTTGTTGTTATTTGAAAAATTTGAATTTGTTGTTTGAAGTGAATTTTTGTTGTTTGTGTTGTTTTCAAAAAAGATTGAATAACTTGCAAAGCCAATAATTATTATAAGGATGATAATAAAAATTCCAAGACCAGAAGTTTTTCTTTTCTTTTTTTGTTTTTGCTGAGTATTTGGAGAAGTGTTTTGTAAATTGTTATTTTCTTGATTCATTTTATTTTCCTTTTGTTTGTTAAAAT
>JAZUSR010000153.1:0-7245 GCA_045606765.1 Treponema sp. | reverse complement strand
TTGACCGTACGTATTTAGGGTTTAATACAAATCCTAAAAACGGCCGAGTCAAGGCCTTGGGCAAAGCGTGCCTTGACCGTACGTATTAAGCTTTTGGAAGCATTCCTTCAAAAAGTTTAATTATTTCAGTTGCATATTCAGAAAGTTGTGAATTATTTTCAAAAAGATGAACTAATTCTAAACTTTTTTCTTTGACAAGGGATTGCCCTTTGTTAAAGGCTTTTTGAATACAACCACCTTTTTCTAAAAGCGATATACAATTTTCAACATCTTCACTTATTATACCGTCTTTTTTAGCATTTTTAAAGTAAAGAGAAATTGTTTTTTTATCAGAAGGATTTTCTTTGATGTGCATTAAAACTGGTAGGCTTTTTTTACCTTCGACAATATCATCGCCGCGTTTTTTTCCAGGATTTCCTGTTGTAATATTTTGAACATCATCTAAGATTTGAAAACCTTCTCCAATTCCACGGGCAATGTTTCCTGCTAAAATAGCTTCTTCTTTTGAACCACCACCTGCAAGAACACCTGTTTGAACAGCTAAGCATGATAGAGTTCCAGTTTTATTTTGAACCATTGCTTTGTATTCATCAATCGATGGAAAAATCTCAGGGTTTCTATGCCAATAAATGTCCATGGCTTGGCCCAAATGTAATCTACGAAGTTCTGTCATAAAAAGGGAATAATAAATATTTTTTTGTTCATTAGAAATAGAAAGATTATCAATTGCAGTTGGTGCAACAAAGTAAAGCCATGAACCTGCATTAAGAGCAACATCTAGTCCATAACAAATGTGAGCTGCCGGCTTCCCTCGTCGTGTATCAGCACCGTCTTCAATATCATCATGAATCAAACTTGCAGTATGAACAAATTCAACTAAAGGGGTAAGGCTTAGACTTTCAGAAATATCAACTTTTCCTTTTTTGACATTCGAAACCATCATTGAACACAAAACTTGTAAAACAGGTCTCCATCTTTTTCCACCCAAAGATAAAAGAGAATTACAAGGTTCTAAAAGTTCGTTAATATGCATTTGTAAAACAGAATCTGGAAGAATCCCAAAATTTGTTTTTTTCCAATTGTCTGAAATTGTGTTTGGAAGAAATTCTTTTAGTTTTTTTTCAATGTCGTTTCTTACTTCGTTAATATTCATATTTATATTATAGTCACGGCGCTAGTAAAATTCAATTATTATTAAATAGAATAACTAAATAGTTTTTAAATTTTAAAATGAATTTTAATAACTTATAATCTATTTATTGTAAATAATTTGTATATGCAGTAAAATAAGAAATTATGGATAAGAAGTTATCATCTTTACTTTCTGTTTTTTCATTTGAAGCTTTAGCAGCAGATGGTAAAACTCCCTTAGATTTGAATTTGATTGGAAATACACCTATTAGTGATATTGTTTTTGATTCAAGATTAGTTGTTCCAGGAGCAATTTTTTTTGCATTGCCAGGAATTCATACGGATGGAAATAAATTTATTGCTAGTTCTATTGAAAAAGGTGCCAATGTAATTATTTATCAAGGTCAAATTGATCATGAAGAACAAGTGAAAATTGCAAAAGCTGTTGTTCAGCGACAATTGAATCAAGTTGAAAATACTGACGTTTTTTTACCAGTGTTTTTAAAAGTCGATGATGCTAGAACTTGTATGGCACCAGTTAGTGATGCATTTTATAATTCCCCATCGAAAAAACTTATTGTAATTGGTGTAACTGGTACAGAAGGAAAATCTAGCACAGTGTCTTTTGTTTGGCAATTATTATGTCTTGCAGGATATAAAGCTGGATTTGTTTCTACAGTTCAATATTCATTAGGTGACGAAGCTTTAGCAAATCCACAACACACTACAACTCCGGAAGCTCCAATTGTTCAAAAACATCTTTACGATATGGTACAAAATGGATGTCAATTTGCAGTTATCGAAAGCTCAAGTCATGGACTTTCAAAAAAATTAAATCGTCTTGGAAATGTGTGTTTTGATTGTGGTTTATTTATGAATGTAACTTTGGAACATTTGGAATTCCATAAAACATTTGATCAATATAAAAATGATAAAGCAAATCTCTTTAGGGCTTTAGATGAACATGATCATGTAAAAATTATTAATAATATTAAGCAGACAGTTCCATCATTTGCAGTTGTAAATTTGGAAGATTTAGAAGCAACTTATTTTGCATCTCAAACAACAAAAAAGGTAATTGGTTTTACTACTAATGGAGTTGCAGGTCGAGGAACAGTTTTAAAAAAAGTGGAAAATATTCCGACTGTAGAAGCTAAAGATTTAGTGTCTTCTAAAAATTCAATTAGTTTTACTTTTGAATCTGCCACAGATCGTACATCAGAAATTAAAGAAACTGGTAACTCTAATAAAATAAAAATTAACGCACCGTTACCAGGAGCTTTTAACGCATATAATATTATGGCTGCTATGATTGCTGTAAGTGGATTAACAGGCAAAACTTTTGAAGAACTTTCAAAATGTGTATCTTATTTAAAACCAATTACGGGGCGAATGACAACTATCGAAAAAGGGCAGCCATTTGAAGTAATAATTGATTATGCTCATACACCATCAAGTTTTGAAACTATTTTTCCACCTTTAAAAAATAGGTGCGAAGGCAAAATATTTGCATTATTTGGTTCTGGTGGTGAACGAGATGTAACAAAGCGACCATTGCAGGGTGAAATTGCTGGTAAATATTGTGATGTAGTAATTCTTTCGGATGAAGATCCTCGTGGAGAAAATCCTGTTTTATTACTTGAAGATATTGCTGTTGGGGTTAGAAAAGCAGGAAAGATTGATAATCAGGATTTGTTTATAATTCCTGATCGACCGACTGCAATTCGTAAAGCTTTTTCAATGGCAAAAAAAGGAGATATTGTTTTGTTACTTGGCAAAGGACATGAGAATTCGATAATTTATAAGGATTATGTAATGCCGTATGATGAAATCTTAGAAGTAGAAAAAGCATTAAGCGAAATAAATTTTTTGTAAAAATAGAGGAATGAAAAAATGCAAACAGTTGGAATTATTTATGGCGGAAAGTCTAGCGAGCATGAAGTATCTTTAGTTTCTGCAACTAGCGTTGTTCGAAATATTAATAGAGAAAAATTTAATATCATATTAATTGGTATTTCAAAAAAAGGAAAATGGTTTGTTCAGCAGGAAGATGAGCTAAATAGAATTTTAACAGATTCAAATTCAACATTAAAAGTTAATGAAGATTCAAATTGTGAACTTTTTATAATTCCAGGTGGAAAAAATAAAGGATTTATTTCTAAAGAAAAAGAAATTTTTATTGATGTTATTTTTCCAGTTGTTCATGGCGGATATTGTGAAGATGGAACATTGCAAGGACTTTTAGATACAGTTGATATTCCTTACGTTGGTTGTGGCTGTATGTCTAGTGCTTTAACAATGGATAAAGAAAAAACAAAAGTAATTTGGAATGACGCAGGGCTTCCGATTGTTCCATATATGTTAATTACTCGAACAGAATTGAATGATTCAAAAAAGTATGATGAGTTTTTTAAATCTGCAATTGATAAGATTGGATTTCCTCTCTTTGTAAAACCCTGTAACGCAGGTTCATCTGTGGGAGCAAGTAAAGCTACAAATGAAAGAGAATTTTCTATGGCTTTGATGGAAGCTTTTATGTGGGACAATAAAGTCTTAGTTGAAAAATCTATTAACGCTCGTGAAGTAGAATGTAGCGTTACCGGAAATTCAACATGTGAATCTTTAGAATCTAGCGAATCAATTGTAAAAGCTTATACACTTGGCGAAATTCTTCCAGCCCATGACTTTTATGATTACGAAGCAAAATATAAAGATCCTGATGGAGCTAAACTTCAAATACCTGCAAATCTTACAGCAGAAGAAACTTCTAATATTCAGCAGATTGCAATAAAAGCATATCGAGCAGTTGACGCTTCTGGATTGAGCCGTGTAGATTTTTTTATTGATAAAGATGATGGGAAGATTTATTTGAATGAAATAAATACATTACCAGGATTTACTTCGATTAGTATGTTCCCAAAATTGTGTGATGCATCTGGATTAAAATATTCAGATTTAATTGAATTACTTTTAAAAGAAGCAATTGCACGATATAATTCAAAAGAGCAATTACAAACTTCAATTTAATGATAAAGTGTAAAAAATATAAGAGGTATTGTATGGTTGATAATGCATTTGTATATCCAGAAGGATGTTTTTTTAAATCACTTGAAGATATAAAAGGAAAAAACATTACTGTTATGGGACTTGGATTGAATGGAGGAGGAGAAGCTACCGTTCGATTTTTGTTAAAACATGGTGCAAATGTTCTTGTTACTGATAAAAAAACTAAAGAACAGTTAAAACCTACAATTGATTCTCTTAATTCTGATTTATCGGTTGATACTAAAAATTTAAAATATGTTTTGGGTGAACATCGAATCGAAGATTTTCAAAATGCTGATGTTGTAATAAAAAATCCTGGAGTAAAAATCCAGGGAAACATTTATTTACAAGCTGCAAAAAATATTGAAACTGATATAAGTTTATTTTTAAAATTCACCAAAGCAAAAATTATTGCAGTAACTGGAAGTAAAGGAAAATCAAGTACAGTAAGTGCAATTTATTACGGATTAAAACAGGCAAACTTTGATGTTTATTTGGGTGGAAATATCACAGTAAGCCCTCTTACTTTTTTAGAAAAAACATCAGAAAAATCAGTAGTAATTTTAGAACTTTCTAGTTGGCAACTTGCAGACCTTCGTGGACGAAAATTATTAAAACCATATATTTCATTAATTACCAAAATTGTTCCTGACCATCAAAATTGGTATGCAAATATGAGTGAATATGTTGCAGATAAACGATTGATTTACGCTGATCAAACAAAAGAAGATTATACTCTTGTAGATTTTGACGGAGATACAGTTGGAACCGGACCAATTACAGGAGGTACATGGGGCGATCTTTTTGCATCTGAATCAAAAGGAACTGTAATTCGATATAGTCAAAAAGATTTAAGTCGTTATGCAAAAGGAATGAATGGAGCTTGGCAATCCTTTGATGATGATAATGTTTTTTCTGGAATGGTAAAATTACCAGATTGGCCAAAAGCTCAAAAAGTCTTAGGAAAATTAAAAGTGCCTGGTGTTCATATGAGATGCAATACAATGAATGCAGCTTTGGTGTTGGCAATTATGGGTGTTGAACCAGCATTTATTGAATCAACTCTTGGGCAATGGACAGGGATTCCTCACAGATTACAATTTTTCCATACATGGCAAAGTCCTTCTGGAATTAAGTTTAGGTTTTTTAATGATTCATGTTCAACAGTTCCAGAAGCTGCGGCAGTAGCAAGTCAGTCATTTGGAAAACAAGTAGTATTTATTACTGGGGGAACAGATAAAGGACTTGATTTTATGCCACTTGCTGCGACACTTAATTACAAAGATTCTTTTAGCACAAAAGTTTATAAATTGTATCTTTTAGATGGAACTGGAACTGAAAAATTAGTTCAGTTGTTAAAAAAAGATCAAATTGATTTTGATAAACCTTTTGATTCCCTTGAATTATTATTAAAAAAGTTAAAAGAAGATTTGCTAATGGCAGGAGATTCATTCTTGTCAGATACAATCGTTTTTAGTCCAGGGGCAACAAGTTTTGGAATGTTTACAAATGAGTTTGATCGTGGGAATAAATTTATGAATTTGGTAAAGGAAATTTTTGCCTAATTTTTTTTAATATTTTTTAGTTTCTTGTAAAAAGATATTTGAAATATTAATTTATATTGATTATACGATATAAGTATGGAATATTTTGATGATGAAAAATATGGTCCTTTACCAGAAAAGAATTTTTTACAAGTTGAACAATTTAATGCGGAGCATCTTTTTGTAGAAGATGATGTAGTATTAAAAACTGCAAAAGAAAAATTTAAAATAGAATATCTTTTTCCATGGCAGCGATTGGTAATTTCAAATATTTTAGAATCGTATAAAAATCAAAATGAAATAATTTTCAATGATTTAAAAAAGAAAACTGAAAAAGATAAAGATTTTTCTGATGCATTTTGTTTGGGAAGGCAAATTGTCTTGCTCCCTACTGGGGCTGGAAAATCTCTTTGCTTTTTAGTTCCATCTGTTTTATTGGACGGACCTACATTAATTATTTATCCACTTTTAGCATTGATGGCAGATCAAGAACGACGAATGAAAGAAGCAGGGATAGAATCTGTTACTTTTCGAGGTGGACAAACTTGGCAAGAACGAGAAGAGTGTTTTAAAAAGATAAAAAATGGCGCAAAGATAATTCTTGCAAATCCGGAAGCTTTGGAAAATGAAAAGTTATTAGACCGACTAAAACTTTGTAATATAAGTCACATTGCTATTGATGAAGCCCATTGTATATCAGAATGGGGCGATTCATTTAGGCCCGCGTATTTAACGCTGGGCCTAATGATAAAACGTCTTTGCGTAAATATTGTAACAGCCTTTACAGCTACGGCAAGTCCCCAAGTTCTTTCAAGAATAGAAGAAATATTATTTGATTCTAATTCTCATTTGGTTCGTTCAGAAAGTGATCGTCCTAATATTCATTATTTTGTGAAGTATGTTTATGCAAAACGCAAAGCCGTTTTTCGGCTCTGTAAAACAGAGCCTCGCCCCATTTTAATTTTCTGTGGTACACGACAAAAGTCAGAGCAGATGGCACGGGAATTAAGTGCATATTTTCCAAAAGATGAAGTTCGATTTTATCATGCAGGGATGACAAAAGAAGAAAAAAAGGAAGTTGAAAAATGGTATTTCCCTCATAAAAATGCAATTCTTTGTAGTACTTGTGCTTTTGGAATGGGAGTTGATAAAAGTGATATTAGAACAGTTATTCATTATGAGCCAAGTTCAACTGCAGAAAGTTATATTCAAGAAGCTGGTAGAGGAGGTCGTGATAAAAAAGTTTCGAATGCGATTTTGCTTTGGAGTTATGAAGATAGCAAGAATTTTTCAAAATATTCAATGGGGACGAGAGAAAGTGTAATAAAAAACTTTGCCGAAAGTAAAAGTTGTAGAAGACAAATCTTACTTGATGCATTGGGTGGTGAAAAAACTTTATGTAGTGGTTGTGATGTTTGTAATTCTAAAAAAGAAGGTAAAAAACTTTTATCTTTAAAAGATGCCCTTGATAGAAAGAAAATGCTTAATAAAATTCAATTTTATAAAAAATATTTTACTCGAGATA
>JAZUSR010000152.1:0-6011 GCA_045606765.1 Treponema sp. | reverse complement strand
GAAGAAGAGCTTGCAAAACAAAATAAAAAAAATGCTGAAAAAATTGCAAAAATTAATGATTTGATTAATCAAGGAAATGCTAATTTGAATACTGGGAAAAGTGGCGATGCATTAAAAAAATATGAAGAGGCTGTAAAATTTTTACCAATTGACCAAGGTGAACCAAGTTTTTCATCTTCGAAATATGCTGAAATTGCTTCAAATTTGTATGATGCCGCTGAAAGAGAAAAAAATCCTGAAACTAAATCAACTTTAATGAATAATGCAGTAAAATATGCCCAAAAAGCAATTGAAAAAGATCCTTCAAATGCAAAAGCTCATTTTATTCTTGCAATGAATGCTGAAAATAACAAAGATGCTGTTACAGCAGAAAAAGAATTAGAACTTGCTGTAAAAAATGATCCTAACAATTATTTGTATTACTATTATCTTGGTCGTCGTCAGTTTATCAATAAAAAATATCAGCAAGCTCGTTCATCTTTTACATCTTCAATTAAGTTGAATAATCAATTTGATTCTTCTCATTATAATTTAGGTGTAACTTGTGTTCGATTGAATCTTTCAAAAGAAGCATTGTCATCTTTTAGAAAAGCATATGGCGTTAATCCTCAACATTCTAAAGCATATTTAGAGGAAGCTAGACTTTTAAGTCGTGTTTATAAAGATTACAATGGTGCAATTATTGCTTATAACAAAGTTCTTTCAATTGAGCCTGATAATATGGCAGCTTTAAGAGAATGTGGCGGTGTTTATGCAAATATTGAAAAATATTCAGAAGCAGAAAATTGTTTTAGAAAAGTTGTAGCAATGCTTGGAAGTAAAAAAGATCCTATGACTTTCTATAATCTTTCAACTGTTTTATTTAATCAGGGAAAAGTAGAAGATGCTAAAAAGTACGCATTAGAAGCATATAATTCAAAAGATGACTTACGCACAAGTAAAGATAAAGCAAATGTTGTATATAATTATGCTTTAGTTTTAGAAAATGTTAAAGAAACTGATCAAGCAATTTTATTGTACAAAGAAGCTTTGAGTTTAAACCCATCTCATACTAAGGCAAAAACTAATCTTGGAATTATGTTTATGGAAATGAATCCTCCTGATGTAGATACAGCATTGGCCTTTTTGACTCAAGCATATTCAGAAGACAAAAATAACTTTGAAATTAATAATAATCTTGGGAATGCATATTTACTTAAAAAAGATTATACTAATGCAATTGATTATTACTTGAATGCAACAAAATTAAAATCAAAAGATGTTCAAGTAAAAGAAAATCTTGCTAAAGCATATGCAGAAGCATCTCAATTTGATAATGCAAAAGAAATATATGAACGAGTAATTGAGCTAGACCCTAATAGTTATGATAGTTATATCGAACTTGCAAAAGTATGTATTGCGTTAAAAGATACAGTTAAGGCAGAAGGGTATTTACAGGCATTGCAAGTTAAGCGCCCTGAATACAGAGTAAGTGAAGTAAAATCATTGTTAGACGCGATTAAACAATAATGGTTATAGCCAACCACAAATTATTCACTTCGGCGGACCATCAAAAAAAGTTGTTCTTTTGAAATTGTTGTCCAAATTGGTCTGCCATGTGGACAATGTGGGTCTGGTAAATTTAAGGCAGATTCTGCTAAATCTAAAGCTGTTTGGCTATCTAAGTAATATCCATCTTTAATTGCAGCTTTACAAGCAGTAGATGCTGCTATGTGACTAATAATTTTATCAGGACTAACTTTGTCATCTAAAATTAATTTTATTAATTCTTGTTCACTTCCTGTCCATCTATCTTGAATCTCAGTGATTTTCCATTTTCCATTTTTACAATTTTTAAGAACGAAGCCTGCTTGTTCTAATTGTTCTTGAATTGATTCTAAATATGAATCATCTTGAGCACTTTGTGTTTCAATTTCATAAGGAATTAATAATTTTTGACTTTTATTTGCAGAATTCATTATCTTGTTGTATAAAATTCTTTCGTGAGCTGCGTGTTGATCGATAAAATACAAAATATTGTCTTTTTCAACAAGTAGAAAAACGCCAAGAACAATTCCGTAATATTTTAATTTTCCATCCTTTGAAGTAATATTTAAATTTACAGGAGAATTTTCTAAAGCTTCAATTGTTTTTGCAGAGTCACAATTTGTCAAATGATTATTATCAAAAGAGTAAATTTTATCAGAAGATTTGATATTCGATTGAGAAATTGAATTATGTTTTGCTTCAAAATCATTTTCAGTTGCAAGTTCTGCAAGATGATTTGCATATTCATAAGAATTTTTATTCATAAAAAGAGAACGCATATCTGATGTTGATTTTTCACTGTAATTTTGTTTTATACTTGATTTTTCAGTTTGAAAAGTATTGTTTGTGTCATCAAATGAATAAAAACTAGAATAAGTTGACTTAGGTTCAGATAAAGGACTATCGAAAAATTCTTTTGAAAATGTATTTTCGTATTGATTTGGGTTATTATTTTTTACAATGTTTTTTATTGTTGAATCTTTGAAAAAATTTTGTGTAGAAACACAAATATTATGATGAAGTTCTGAATTATCTTTAAATCTTACTTCTTTTTTTGCCGGGTGAATGTTAAAATCAACTAGTTCAGGCTTTATAGTAATAAAAATAGTTGCTACAGGATGAGTTCCATTAGGAAAAAATCCTTGACAGCCGTATTCAATTGCTTGCAAAAGTGAATATTCTATAATTTTCCGATTATTTACATAAATATTAATTTCTTTTCTATCGTTTCGATAAATTGAAGGTTCGCCAATAATTAAAGAAAAATCCCAATTATTTTCTGGGTGGGAATTTGAAATTGTGTAAAATAAATCTTTTTTTGCTGAATAATTATATGCGGTTGTAAATCTATCTTTTAAGGATTTTTCTTTTGGTAAATCAATTTTTAATTCTCCGTCGATGTAAAGCCGAAAGTCAATGTTATAAAAGGGGAGTGCTTTTTCTATAAAAGTTGTTTGGCACATTTTTGACTCTGTTCCAGCTCGTTTTAAAAATAGACGGCGGGCAGGAAAATTTTGAAAGAGATTTTCTGATTGAACAATTGTACCAGAAACTGGCTGACATGGGGTAATTTTGTTTTTTTCGATAACACTTGTTTCTAGTTTATATTCCCCAGAAATTATTGAAAGATTAGAAACAGCTGCAATTGAACTTAAAGCTTCTCCTCTAAATCCTAATGTATCTAAATTTAATAAATCTTGTTCTGTCGCAATTTTACTTGTAGCATGAGGAGTTGAAGCAATTTCTAAATCGTCTTTTGACATTCCTGAGCCATTGTCAATAACTCTAATTTTATCAATTCCACCACCATATATTTCAACAGTAATTGAATCTGCTTTTGAGTCTATGGCATTATCCATTAATTCTCGGACGATAGCATTGGGGCGATCAATTACTTCTCCGGCTGCAATTTTTCGTGCAACTTCGGGAGGTAAAATTTTTACGGGGCGATTTAAACTCATTGTCTAGTTCCTTTTTCAGGTTCACCACTTGACCCAGTTTCAAAATTAGCATCTGAGAATAAATCAAGTTCTGGAATTGTTGAAGAATCTGGAGCTGGTTGATTCATTAAAATTTGAATTTTCCCCTCAATTCTATCAATTTCTTTTTCCATTCCTTTTGCAAGTTTAATACCTTCTTCAAAAGAAGTTAGTGCTTCTTCAAGAGAGATATCTTTACTTTTGATTTTTTCAGTAATTTCTTCTAATTTTTCTAAGTTTTTTTCAAAGTTTTTCATAACTTTTTCTCCCACAAATTTTATTTTTCACCATCAATTACAGTTGCAGAAATTTTTCCTTTTGCAGGAATAATTTCAATTTCGGCACCAATGTTTGTATCTTCGATTCCACGAATGATTTTTCCAGTTGTTTTATCTCTTACCATTGAAAATCCTTTTTCAAGAATTAAAGATGGATTTGATGCTTCCAAAATATTTTTCATTTTTTCAATATAAATTCTTGTATCTTTTAATCGTTCACTCATTTTATTAAGTAACTCTTCTTTTGCAACATCGAATCTATATAAAAGAGGTTGTTCAATAGATCTGAATCTAGCTTCCATGTTTTCTGGTGAAAATTGTTTTACCATTAATTTTAGGTTTTCTATTCGTGATTTTATGGCAGTATAAAAATCATTTTGTTTATTTTGAAGATATGCAATAACTTCAGTTTTAACAGGAGTACATAGTTCTGCAGCCGCCGATGGAGTCGGAGCTCTTTTATCTGCTGCAAAATCGCAAAGTGCCCAGTCGATTTCGTGGCCAACAGCAGAAATTACAGGAATTTTAGAATTACTAACTGCTCTTACAACAATTTCTTCACTAAATGGTAAAAGGTCTTCTAAAGAGCCTCCTCCTCGACCAACGATTAAAACATCGCACATATTAAATCTATTTGCTACTTCAATTTGTTTTGCTATTGAGGCGGCTGCATCTGAACCTTGGACTATAGCAGGAAAGATTGTAATTCCAGTAGTAGGATTTCGTCGTCGAATAATTTGCATTATATCTCGAAGCGCTGCCCCAGTTGAACTTGTTACAACTCCTACAGTTTTTGGAAAAATAGGAAGAGGTTTTTTGCGAGATTCATCAAAAAGACCTTCGCTTGCTAAAAGCCTTTTTCGTTGTTCAAGCATTAAAAGAATATTTCCTTCACCTGCAAGTTCCATTGAATTTATAACTATTGAATATGTTCCACGAGGTTCATAAACACTCAAAGTACCTTTACATCTTACAAGCATTCCATCTTTGGGAACAAAAGTTAGACTAGTAGCTCTAAATCTAAACATTACAGCACTGATTTGAGAATTTTTATCTTTTAGAGTAAAGTAAAGGTGACCTGTAGTATTAGGTCTAAAATTTGAAATTTCTCCTTCTAGTGTAATCGTTGAAAATGATTCTTCAATTACACTTTTTAGAACTGCATTTAGCTGCGAAACTGTATAAACTATTTCTGTGGGAAGTTGAACTAATTCCATATTTACAATTTTATACAATCCGATTAACTTATTCAACTGAAAATCCGATAATTAAAATGATGAAAAGTCTAATTGTTTTATTTGCAGATAATATTAGTGAATATGGTTTTGAAAAAGTATTTGATGGAAAAAGTGCTTTTTATAAGTCTTTGGAATGGGCTCAAAAAATAAATGATTCTGTCGGAATTGATATTTTTTGTTTTAATCAAAATAAAGATTTGCTTCAATTTCAAATTGATGAATTTTGTGAAGAAAAAAATTATGATAAAAAAAATATTAATTTGATTCAAAAAGAAAATTGGTCAAATGAATTATTGTTCTATGAACTTTCTCAAGGGGCAAAAAAAAGTGAATGTGATTATGTAATTTTTTCATTTGCGTTTTGTCCATTTTTAAATATTGATTTAACAAATAAATTAATTTCTACTCATGAAAAATTTATTAGTGAATATAGTTTTTGCGATGGATATCCAGTAGGTGTTAGCCCTGAAATTTTAGATAAAGGGATTTGTAATATTTTAAGTGAATTAATTAAAACAAATGATGATTTAAAAATACAAAATGTTTCTCAGTTTTCAATATTTGATTTAATAAAAAAGGATATTAATTCTTTTGAAATTGAAACTGAAATTTCAGAAATAGATTGGAGACTTTATCGATTTAATTTTTCTTGTGATAAAAAAGAAAATTTTATTGCATGTAAATCTTTAAATGAATCATCGAAAAACCTTTCTTTTCAAGGAAAGTCTGATATTCAAAAATTAATGATGGTTGCAAGTAAATCATCAAATGTTTTAAAAACAATTCCTGGATATTTTAATATTCAAATTACAAGTGACGAAAGCTCTAAAAATCCATATTCCCCATATGAAAAATTTTTTAATGGTCTTAAAGGAAATATGGATTTTGAAAAATTTAAATCTTTAATAAAAAATATTAATGAATTTAATCCTATGTCAGTTGTTAGCTTGTCTTTGTGGGGAGATCCAGTTTTACATCCTGATTTTTTT
>JAZUSR010000151.1:0-3965 GCA_045606765.1 Treponema sp. | reverse complement strand
CGAAGGCATGCGTAGCATGGGGGGATGGAGCGAAAGCGCAAGGGTGGAACAGCCGACCTGCGTGGGAATGGCTAAGACAGGTCCACGCAGGAAACGCCCTTTCAAATTTTAATTTTATGACGCAACTTGAGTTATTTTAACTAGTCTTGTTTAAGTTTTTTGGCATAAAAACATAAGGTAAAATAAGCTTACTTTTATTTACTTAAAAAAGGTCTAGCAAAATGGACATTGAAAAATTCGATTAGGGGTCCCATAAAAAAGGCTGTAATAATTGTTCCAACACCCGCGATTGTAATGATTCCAGAAGATTTTCCACCAGCAAGTAAAAATAAAGCTACACCCACGATTACACAAACTAAGTCAGTAATAATTCGGATATACTGAAATTTTCCTTTTTTCCATGTATTTGAAATAATCAAAGCAACTGCATCGTAAGTGGAAACTCCCAAATCGGCAGTCATATAAAAAGCAGAACCAAAACAAATAATTACAACCCCAACAATAAGACAAATAATACGTACAAAAATCGAAGGATTTACAATAACTGTAAGCAAAAATTCATAAGTAAACTGAGTAATATAACCTAGCAAAAATAAATTAATAAAAGTTGCAATTCCAATGTAATGTCTATCAAAAATCAATGCAAACAAGAACAAAACACAGTTGGCAATAACGTATAAAGTTCCAAATTTAATAGGAACGAGTTTATCTAATCCGGCCATAAAAGATTGAAACGGATCTACACCAAGAGCTGCAATTTTAAAGATTCCAACACTAATAGCACAAATAATAACCCCAAAAAGCGACATGAAAATTCGTTTAGTTAATTCTTTTCTTTCCATAAAGCTCCTCGTTAAATTTTATTCATTTTGAAAATTCTATCATTCTGAACGGATAAAAAAAACAAAATTTTTTGCTCTAGTATTTTTATATAATATAATTCAAATTTTTACAATTGTTCATTAAAAAAATGAATAAAAACTACTAGTATAAAAAGGAAGAATTTTATATAATACACATTTAGTATGAATACTGAGGTTATTAAAAAAATGAATTTTCTCAAATATTTAAAATCAATTCATACTATTATTGTTTGTAAATTCTAAGCTGATTTCTATTGAAGTCAGCTTTTTTTATGCTATAAAGGGGTTTTTTATGCCAAAAAGAGAAGACATCAACAAAGTTTTGATTATTGGTTCGGGACCAATTGTTATTGGTCAAGCGTGTGAATTTGACTATTCGGGAACTCAGGCTTGTAAGGCTTTGCGTGAACAGGGATATAAAATTGTTCTTGTAAACTCAAATCCTGCAACAATTATGACTGACCCAGTAATGGCAGATGCTACTTATATTGAACCTTTGAACGTTGAACGCATTGCTCAAATTATTGAAAAAGAACGTCCAGATGCTCTTCTTCCAAACTTGGGTGGACAAACAGGTCTTAACATGGCTTGTGAATTAAACAAAGCTGGAGTTTTGGACAAATATGGCGTAAAAGTTATTGGTGTTGATCTTGAAGCTATTGAAAAAGGTGAAGACCGTGAAATCTTTAAAGCTACAATGCAAAAACTTGGAATTGATACTCCTCGTTCTGGAATTTGTCATACTGTTGAAGAAGCAGAAAAGATTGCTGAACAAATTGGTTTCCCTTTGGTAGTTCGTCCTGCCTTTACAATGGGTGGTCAAGGTGGTGGTTTCTGTTACAATGTTGAAGAACTTCGTACAATTGTAGCAAACGGTCTTGATTTATCTATGACACGCCAATGTTTGATTGAAGAATCAATTTTAGGATGGGAAGAACTTGAAGTTGAAGTTGTTCGTGATTCTAAAAATCAAATGGTTGCAATTTGTTTTATTGAAAATATTGATGCAGTTGGTGTTCACACTGGAGATTCTTTCTGTGCAGCTCCTTTCTTAACTATTGAAGAATCTTTGCAAAATAGACTTCGTGAACAAGCCTTCAAAATTGTAGAAAGCATTGGTGTTATTGGTGGAACAAACGTTCAGTTTGCATACAATCGCAAAACAGACAGAATTGTTATTATTGAAATTAACCCTCGTACAAGCCGTTCTTCTGCTCTTGCTTCAAAAGCAACAGGTTTCCCAATTGCTTTGATTTCTGCAAAATTGGCAAGCGGTTTAACTTTGGACGAAATTCCTTACTGGCGTGATGGAACTCTTGATAAATATACTCCAGGTGGAGCCCCAGATGGAGATTATGTTGTATTAAAATTTGCTCGTTGGGCCTTTGAAAAATTCCGTGGTGTAGAAGACAGTCTTGGAACTTCAATGAAAGCTGTTGGTGAAGTAATGGCCATTGGTAAAACTTTCAAAGAAACATTCCAAAAAGCAATTCGTGGACTTGAAAATGGTCGTGCAGGTCTTGGTTTTGCAAAAGATTTTAATAAAAAAACTGCCGATGAACTTTGCGAAATGCTTAAAACTGCAAGTTCTGAACGCTACTTCCAACTTTATGAAGCAATTCGTAAGGGTGTTTCTCTAGAAAAACTAAACGAAATTACTCACGTAAAAGTTCACTTCTTGCAAGAAATGAAAGAACTTGTTGAACTTGAAGAAGAAATGCTTAAAACTCTTGGAAGACTTCCAAGTGATGAACTTTTAATTAAAGCTAAAAAAGACGGATTTAGTGATAAATATCTTTCTAAAATCCTTAAAGTTGCAGAAAAAGATATTCGTAAAAAACGTGAAGAACTTGGAATTAAAGAAGGTTGGCTTGCTGTTCCAGTTAGCGGCGTAGAAAATGCAAATTACTACTATTCAACATACAACTGCGAAGATAAATCAACTGCTTCTACAAATCCTAAGAAAATTATGGTTTTGGGCGGTGGTCCAAACAGAATTGGTCAAGGTATTGAATTTGACTATTGTTGTTGTCATGCTGCAATGCAACTTAAAGAAATGGGTTATGAAACAATCATTGTAAACTGTAACCCAGAAACAGTTTCTACAGACTACGACACATCTGACAAACTTTACTTTGAACCTGTTACAACAGAAGATGTTCTTCAAATCTACGAAAAAGAAAAACCAATGGGTGTAATTGTTCAGTTTGGTGGACAAACTCCATTAAATATTGCTCGTGAACTTCAAGAAAACGGTGTAAATGTTCTTGGAACTTCAATTGATAGTATTGATGCTGCCGAAGACCGTGATATTTTCCGCCACATGATGGAAAAACTTGAAATTCCAATGCCAGAAAGTGGAATGGCAATTGATTTTGAAGAAGCAAAAGCTTGTGCAGACAAAATTGGTTATCCAATTATGATTCGCCCTTCATTTGTTTTGGGCGGTCGTGGAATGGAAGTAATTTACGACGAAGCAACTCTTAAAGAATATGTTGCAAAAGCTGTAGGTGTTACTCCAGACAGACCTCTTTTGATTGACCGTTTCTTGAAAAACGCATTGGAATGTGAATCTGATGCTTTGTCTGACGGAAAAGAAGTTTACATTCCTTCTGTAATGGAACACGTTGAATTAGCAGGTGTTCACTCTGGAGACTCTGCTTGTGTAATTCCACCAATTAGCATTAGCAAAGAAAATCTTGAAACAATTAAAGAATATACTCGTAAAATTGCAGAAAACCTAAAAGTTTGCGGTTTGATGAATATGCAATACGCAATCGAAGATGGAAAAGTTTACGTAATTGAAGCAAATCCTCGTGCTTCTAGAACAGTTCCTCTTGTTTCTAAAGTTTGTAACACACAAATGGCACGTCTTGCAACTCGTTTGATGCTTGGTGAATCTTTAGAAAATCTTGGATTAAAAGACAAGGTAATTCCATACTACGGTTCAAAAGAAGCTGTTTTACCTTGGGCTCGTTTCCCAGGAGTAGACCCAATCTTAGGCCCTGAAATGCGTTCAACTGGTGAAGTTCTTGGAATGGCAGAAGATTTTGCATTAAGTTTCTATAAATCTCAAGAAGCTGCTGGGGCAGATTTACCACA
>JAZUSR010000150.1:0-24294 GCA_045606765.1 Treponema sp. | reverse complement strand
GCTATCATAACTTGGTGCAATAGAATGTTGATTATTTATATTTTCGATATGGTCAACTTCAATGTTAAGAAGGACTTCAATCATTTGTTTGCATAGTGTTGGTTCTGACATAATTTTGCAGAAAAAAAAGTCATCGGTTATTGTTAATTCATCATAACACTTCATATTAAATCCTCTCAAAAATAGATAAAAAAGTAACATAAATTAGAGGCCACTTTATTTTGCCTTGCTTTGTTTTATTTATTTCATATGAAAGTTTTTATAATATATTTCAATTTTTTAATTATTTTTTTTATTCTTTCTTTTTCTTAAAAAGAAATCATCTAGTCAAAAGTATATTTTATTTGATATAATTAAAAAATATTAGGGGAAATTTATGTCTTTAGAAAAAATGCGTAACATCGGTATTATGGCTCATATTGATGCGGGAAAAACAACAACAACTGAACGAATTCTTTATTACACTGGAAAAATTCACAAAATTGGCGAAATTGATGACGGACAAGCCACAATGGACTGGATGGCTCAAGAACAAGAACGTGGAATTACAATTTGTTCTGCTGCCACAACAACTTATTGGAAAAATTATCAAATTAATATTATTGATACTCCAGGGCACGTTGATTTTACAGCCGAAGTTGAACGTAGTTTGCGTGTTTTGGACGGTGCTGTAGCTGTAATTTGTGCTGTTGATGGAGTTCAGCCTCAAACAGAAACTGTTTGGCGACAAGCTGATGAATTTAATGTTCCTAGAATCGGATTTATGAATAAAATGGATCGAATTGGTGCAGACTTTTTTGGTTCTATGGAAGATGTTCAAAATAAATTTGGCGTAAATTGTTTAGCTCTTCAAATTCCAATTGGCGAAGGACCTGATTTTGAAGGTGTAATTGATTTACTTACAATGAAAGAAATCCGTTGGAATGAAAGTGATGATGGTGAAACATGGACTGAATCAGAAGTGGATTCTAGTCGGCTTGATTTAGCAAATCAATGGCGTGAAAAATTAATTGATATGGTTGCTTCAACAGATGATGAACTAGCAGAATTATATCTTGAAGGTAAAGAGATTACAAATGAACAATTAGTAGCTGCTATTCGTAAAGGAACAATTAATCGAAGTTTTGTTCCATTCGTTATGGGAAGTGCTCGCCATAATCAAGGGGTTCAACCATTGATTGATGCTGTAATTTCATACCTTCCAAGTCCTAAAGATATTCCTGCAACAAAAGGAATTCATATTAAAAAAGACAAAGAGGAAGATGTTGAAGTTCCTTGTAATGAATCAGGAATGCCAGTTGGTTTAGTTTTTAAAATTCAGTATGACAGAGAAATGGGGTCACTTTGTTATGTTAGAATGTATTCTGGAAAAATTTCAAGTGGTACTCAAATTTTTAATGTTGGAAAGAAAAAGCGCGAAAGAGTTAATCGTATTTTAAGAATGCATGCTGATAAGTCAGAGGCTATGGATAGTGTTGCAGCTGGGGACATAGCAGTATTTATCGGTTTAAAACTTGCTCAGACTGGTGATACTATTGGTTCAGAAGGACTTCCTGTTTTACTTGAAAGTGTAAAATTCCCAGAACCTGTAATTTCTGTTGCTATTGAACCAGAAAGTTTGTCAGAGAGAGATAAGATGAACGAAACTTTAGAAATTCTTTCTAAAGAAGATCCTACATTTACGCATCATGAAGATTCTGAAACAGGTCAGTTAATTATCAGTGGAATGGGAGAACTTCATTTGGATGTTCTTGTTACAAGAATGCAAGATGATTTTGGTGTAAAATGTCGTGTTGGTAATCCTCAAGTTACATATCGCGAAGCTGTAACCACAGAAGCAACAGTAACAGAAGAATTTAGTAAAGTTCTTGGTGGTAAAGAAAATACTGCAACTGTTACTATTAAAGTATCTCCAAGAGAACAAGGACTCGGAAATGATTATAAATTTAGTGCTAGTTCAAAGGATGTTCCTGAAGAAATTATTGAAGCTATTGAACAGAGTTTAAGAAGCTCATTAGATTCTGGTATTCAATATGGATATCCTTGTACAGATACAATGGTCGAAGTGACATCAATTGTATATAATCCTGATTCGTCGACTGCTTTTGCTTTTGCATCTTGTTGTGCACAAGCTTTTGATAGAGCATGTAAAGAAGCAAATCCACAATTATTTGAACCTGTGATGAATGTTGAAATTTCTTGTCCTAAAGAATTTGTTGGTGAAGCAATGAGTCAAGTTACTCAACGAGGTGGAATGGTTATGGGCCAAGATTCAAAAACTTCAAGTGAATTAGTTCATGCTCAAGCTCCGATGGCAAAAATGTTTGGATTTAGTACAAACCTCCGTTCTGCAACACAAGGTAGAGCATCTTTTACAATGGAATTTAGTCATTTTCAACTTAAACCTGATGGGTTAGGATCTGCATGGTAAAATGCTAAAGATTTTACATTGGGAGGAATAAATGAAGATAAATGATTATGGTCTTAATGCCTATAAAAAAAATTCTAGCAAAGAGACTTCTAATAAAATGGAAAAAGATCTAACTGTAAAAAAGGCTGTAAAGAATTTAAATTCTGAAAAAAGTGTAAAAACAGTTAACAAACTATTAAAAGAAGTTTCGGATGAATCTTTAGCTAAGCCAGTTGTAAAAACAAAATCGTCATTTATTTCTGATCCTAGTGTAAAAGCTGCAATCGATCCATTGACTCGTGGCGGGTTAATTAAAATTTCTCGTGACGAAAAAAAAGCAGAAATTTATCGTCGAGTTGCAAAATTTTTAATTATCATTGGTGTCGATAATGCTTCTGAAGTTTTAAAACATTTACCTCAAGAAGATACTGAAAAAATAGTTTCAGAAATAATTGCTGTTCGTCAAATTGAACCAGATGAAGCACTTTCAATTTTGGAAGAGTTTAATTCTGTAATTGAAACAGTAAAGGTTCGTGGTGGAACAAAAACAGCAAAATCAATTTTAGAAAAAGCTTTTGGTTCTCAAAAGGCTCAAGATTTACTTGATCGTTTAAACATTCAAAAGCAAGAAGTTCCTTTTGAATATCTTTCAGAGAAAGAACCAGAGAAAATCTTTGACCTTCTAAAAGAAGAAACTAACTCAATCCGTGCACTTGTTTTATCTTATGTTCAACCTCAAAAGGCAGCAAGCGTAATTAATATGCTTTCTAAAAATGATAAAAAAGAAGTTATTCTTCACCTTGCAAAAACAAAACAAGTTTTACCGGAAGTAATTTCTCGTGTTGATAAAGTTATTCATGAAAAATCATTAAAACAAATTGATGTTCGAACAAATAAAATTGATGGAAAAAATATTCTTGCGCAGATATTGAAAAAAATGGATATGAAATCAGAAAATGAAATTATTCAATCATTAGAAGATATAGATCCATTATTATCTGAAGATTTGAAGTCTCGTTTATTTACTATTGAAGATGTTATAAATGCTGATGATAGATTTATTCAGCAGTATTTACGAGAATTAAATGATATTGAAATTGCATATTTGGTTGCAAATAAGTCTTTAGAGTTTAGAGCAAAGGTTTTTGATAATATGTCAAAAGTTCGTTCAGAAGTAATTTTAGAAGAAGAAGAATATCGTAAGCCTATGTTAAAAAAAGATTGTGATGAAATTACACAAAAATTTATTTCGCATTTACGACAAGCCTATGAAAGTGGACAACTTATGATTAATGGTCGAGACGAAGAAAAATATGTTTGATTTGTTTTTATTAGATTGATTATTTTTTTTAGGATTTTATTATGGAAAAAGATGTAAAAGAATATAAAGGTTTTGAAATACTTGATAGAAAATTTGTATCTGATGTTTCTTCTGATGTAATTTATTTGAAACATAAAAAGACAGGTTTGCAAATTGTTCATTTATTAAACGATGATAGAGAAAATTTATGTGCATTTTCTTTTAGAACAATTCCAACTTCATCAACTGGTGTTCCTCATATTATTGAACATTCTGTTCTGTGTGGTTCTGAAAAATATCCTGTTCGTGATCCATTTATTAATCTTGAAAATCAATCGATAAACACATATTTGAATGCACTTACAGGTCCTGATAAAACAATGTATCCTGTAAGTTCTGTCGTAGAAGAGGATTATTTTAATCTTTTTTCTGTTTATGCTGACAGTGTTTTTTTTCCGTTGCTAAAAAAAGAAGCTTTTATGCAGGAAGGATGGCATTTAGAAAAAGATGAAAAAGGTGAATATTCTATTCAAGGTGTTGTTTATAATGAAATGAAAGGATGTTATTCGTCTTTTGCAAATGTTGCTTATGATATAATTTCAGATGAATTATTAGAAGGTTCTGTTTTTACAGTTGATCATGGTGGTAATCCTTTAGAAATTTCAAAGTTAACTTATGAAGAGTATTTGGAATTTTACAAGCGACATTATAGACCAGATAACTGTCTTTTATTTTTATATGGAAATATTCCAACAGAAAAACAGCTTGATTTTATTCAAGAAAACTTTCTTGATCGAATTGAAAAGAAAATTGAACAAGATCCAAATTATTTTCCTCCATTAGAGAAAACTCCTTACGAAGTTTTAAAAGAAACAGAGTTTAACAAATATGATAAACTCCGTCGTATTGAAGCTATTGCTCCAAGTACAAATAATTCTAAAAAAGATGAAGATCCTTCTGTAATCGTTTCTTGGAATTTTGGAGAATTTAATTCAGGATATGAAAAATTTTTGCTTGTATTTTTAGAAAATATTTTAGCATCCCATGATGGCTCTCCATTAATGTCTGCATTGTTACTTTCGAATTTGGGAAAAGAAACATCGTGTTTGAATGGTTGTAATTTTTCTAAAAAATTTGGAATTATGAACCTTGGGCTTGATTTTGTAAAAAAAAGAAATGCAGAAAAAGTTTATGACTTAATTATGGAAACAATCCAAAAAATTGTAGACAATGGAATTGATCAAGATGAGTTTGAGTCTGCAATGATTAATCATGAATTTGTGGTAAAAGAAATTAATCGCAATCATGGACCAATTTCGTTAGTTCACATGAGGAGAGTGCTTGAAGGATGGATTTTAAATGAAGATCCGTTTATGTACATAAACTACAAATCTTATGCTTCTCAATTAAAAAAATGTGTAGAAGAAAATCCTTATTATATTCAAGAAATGTTAAAAAAATATTTTATTGATAATAAAAATTGTTTATTGAGTATTATAACGCCAAGTCCTAAATATTCATCTCAATTTAGCAAAAAAGAACAACTACAAATTGAAAAAATTAAAAAATCTATTCCTGATTTTGAACTAGAAGAACAGATAAAAAAATTAAGATATTTTCAGACGAAAGATGAAAGTGATATACTTGATTGCTTGCCTTTAATTGATGTTCGAAAAGTTAAGTATGAACTTCAAAATATCGAGCCTGAATTTACTTTGATTGAATATGATGATAAAAAAGTTCCTTTTGTTTACAGTGATGAAAATACAAATGGAATTGATTATTTTACGGTTGCTTTTCCTTTTGATGTTTTGGAAGTAGAAGATTATCCAATTGTTTCTTTTTTGGAATATATTATTTGTGATATTGGTTTTGGTGGAAAAGATTGGGCAGAATGTTCTAAAATTTCGAATAAATATGCTGGTGGTTTTGTGGCATCTATTTATAATAGGTCGTCTTCTAGTGCAAAAAATTCTCAAATTATAAAATCTATGATTGAACCGTACAATTTGTATAATAGAGATTTTTTTCTAATTTCAATAAAAATGCTTCATGAATATATGCCAAAATGTTTAGAAATTCTTTTTAATTGTATTAATTCTCCTGATTTTTATGATATGAAAAGAATGGAACTTTTGTATGATGAATTAATTTCATTAATCGAAAAAGAAATTAATTCATCTTCATCTGCACCGAGTTTAATGAATCTTCGTGCTTCTATGATGCATAATCGTTCGAATGCTGTGAATGAATTGTTGGGCGGCTTGTCAAATTATTTTATTTTGAAAAAATATAAAAATAATTTAGAGAAATTAGTTAATGATGTTGATCGTGTAGCAAAAAAAATATTTTCTTCTGGTGCTATAATTCACTTGATTTGTGAACACTCTGCAAAAGAAAATTGTGTAGAGCAAATCAATAATTTTGCTAAAAAACTTTCACTTTCAATTCCACAAAAAAGAAATCCTAATAATACAGAAGATAAAATTCACGAATTGATAAAACTTTTTGATAATCATTCATATGAATTATTTGAAAAGGATGTTCATGTTGGTTGTGCTGCGGCAAAGACTAATTCTTCAGCTTATGGTACAAAAGATGCTGTTTCTGATGCAATTTTTTGTCATTGGTTTTCTAATTCGTTACTTTGGGAAAAAATTCGTACTGTATGTGGCGCTTATGGAGCAAATGCTTTAATTGATTCAATTGATCAAAAAATTTCGATTGTTACATATCGAGATCCTAATCCGATAAATTCAATGGAAATAATAAAAGAATGTTTAAAAATTGCTGCAGAAAAAGAGTTTACAGACGATGAACTTAAAAAAATTATCACAGGATATTTTGGTGATGAATTAAGACCAATTGCTCCAAAAGGAAGAGGTAAAATTGGATTTAATCGAATACTGTCATGTGTTCACCAGGATGATGTAAATGAAAGAATTTCTAGAATTTTGCAGGTTTCAACAAAGGATATTCATCAATCAGCTTGTAGGATTTATGAGGATTTTAAAAATTCTGCTTGCATTGCAATTTTAGCACCTAAAAATAATAAAAAAACTAGCAAAATTCCAAAACTTGAGATATAATAGCATATAAGGATGTGATTTATGGATAAAAAACTTCAAGAATGTGTTAAAATAATGAGAAATTTAGTATCGGATATCCAGGGAGCTCCATATCCTGGAGAGGAAGTAAAGCCAGAACTTTATTCAATTTGGTATGAACATGTACAAAGAGATGCTGTTAATGCTTTTGAATTCCTTGATGAAAATTATCCAGATAAAAGTGATATTAGTAAATCTATCGATAAATTGTTTAAATAGGTGAATATCTTCGTGTTACTTGCCGATAATAAAAAAAATAATTAATCGGGATTATAATATGGCGATTTCAAAATCTAATTTTAAAAAAAATAAATATAAATTATCTCGTAAATTCCAAAAAAATGGTCTTTCTTGTTGGCGTTATTATTTTAAAGGAAAAGGTGTAGAAACTGGAAAGGAAGCCTCTTTCTTTTTGGAATTGTATGTAGTTAATCCACTTATTTCTCCAAATCAAGTAATGCTTTCGCAAAAATCTCGGCCAAAGATTTCAGAAGATGACTTACAATCTGCCTTAGCAGGTCATGATGTTTCTGAATCTAATTTTGAAGAAGTTGTTTTACCTTCTTTTGTAGCAATTCGTGGTGGAATTTATGGCGACGAAAGAAAGCAGATTAATAATTTTTATTCAACAAATAATCTAATTTCTGATAGATCTAAATTTAATATTTCGGTTCAAGATAATATATTTTCTGATGATTTATTGAGTGGTTCAATTTCTTGTTCAAAATCCGATGTTACAAAGTTTCCTGAATATAATAGTAATGTTGGAACTTTTAAATGGAATCTGAATTACGAAAGATTAAATGACTTTGATGAAAATTGTTCAGATAATTTTCACTGGATGACAACTGGAGTAAATTGTTCGTTTTCAGGAAGAGTTATTTTAGATTCTGAAGAATATACTATTTCTCCAAAATTTTGTTGTGGATATTCAGATAAGTTATGGGGAAGTTCAATCTTTGTACCGTTTTTTCATCTAGGTTCAAATAGACTTACAAGTGTTTTTAATGGAGAAGTTTTAGATAATTCAGGTTTTGCGATTTGTGGTGTTGATAAAAATAATTTGTCGTTTTTATGTCGAGTTCAGTCTGAAGAATATATTTTCCCATTAAATAAAAAAAATTATACAGTTGTTTATAATTGTATCCCTGTTCCAGGTGAAGAAGATAACGAGAGAATTCATTGGTCTTTAAGTTTAAACAGCAAGATGTTTGTATGTGATGTTGATGTGTTTTGCTCAGCAAAAGAGATGATTGTTCGTGAATATGAACTTCCTTCGGGAAATAAAAAAGTTCTTAAAATCTTAAGTGGATTTACTGGAAACGGTGAATTGAAAATTTATAAAAAAATCAAGAAAAATCTAGATTTGATTCATCAGTCAAAAATTGAAAACTGTATTTGCGAATTCGGAAATATTGAATAATTTTATTGTCATTTTTCTTTTTCCTTTGTAAATTCATAATATGAATTATGATAAATTTACAATAAAAGCTCAAGAAGCTTTACAGGAAGCAAGTTCAATTGCTCAAAAAAATGATCACTCAGAAATTACTCCTGTTCATTTGTTGTTAGCACTTTTGACACAGCAAGATGGAATCGTTCCTCCAATTGTAGAAAATATTGGAGTAAATTCTAATCAGTTGGTTCAAAATGTAAAGGTTGTATTAGAGACACTTCCAAAAATTACAGGAAATACTCAACTTGGACTTTCTAATTCGGTTCAAAAAATTCTTGCAAAATCTGAATTAGAAATGGAACGCCTTTCTGATGAGTTTTTATCATGCGAACATATTTTATTATCTCTTTCTGAAGTTCCATCTGAAGCAGAAGATTTGCTTAAGAAAAATGGAATAACAAAAGATAAAATTTTAAGTGCATTAAAATCTGTTCGAGGAAATAACAAAGTTGATTCTCAAGATCCAGAAAGTTCTATTAAATCTTTAGAAAAATATTGCCGCGATTTAACTGCTATGGCTCGTCAGGATAAAATTGACCCTGTTATTGGACGAGACGATGAAATTAGGCGCGTAATGCAGGTCTTAAGTCGACGAACAAAAAATAATCCAGTTTTAATTGGTGAACCAGGAGTAGGAAAAACAGCTGTTGTTGAGGGACTTGCTCGACGAATTGCTTCTGGAGATGTGCCAGATAGTTTAAAAGATAAAAGATTGTTGTCTTTAGATTTGGGTTCTCTTGTAGCAGGTGCAAAGTTTCGTGGTGAATTTGAAGAAAGGCTTAAATCTGTTATTAAAGAAGTTCAAAAAAGTGATGGACAAATTATTTTGTTTATTGATGAACTTCATACAATTGTTGGAGCAGGTTCATCAGAAGGCGGGACAGATGCTTCGAATTTGTTAAAACCAGCTTTGGCTCGTGGTGAATTAAAAGCAATAGGTGCTACTACTCTCGATGAATATCGAAAGTACATTGAAAAAGATGCTGCTTTAGAGCGTAGATTCCAACAAGTACTTTGTACAGAACCAAGTGTAGAAGATACAATTGCTATCCTTCGTGGACTTAGAGAAAAATATGAAGTGCATCACGGTGTTAGAATTAATGATGAGGCTTTGGTCGCAGCAGCTGTTTTGTCAAATAGATATATTACAAATCGATTTATGCCAGATAAAGCAATTGATTTAGTTGATGAAGCTGCTAGTCGTATTAAAATTGAGATTGAAAGTCAACCGACAAAACTTGATCAAGTAGAAAGAAAAATTATGCAACTTTCGATTGAAAAACAATCTTTGTCTAAAGAAGACGATGATGCATCGAAACAGCGACTTTCAAAATTGGAAGATGAATTAAAAGAAGAAATTTTAATTCGCGACCAAATGAAAGCAAAATGGTTGTCTGAAAAAAATCAAATTGATAAAATTCGAGAGCTTAAAGAAAATCTTGAAAAAGCCAATTCTGAACAAGAGCATTTTATTCGTCAAGGAAATTTAGAAAAAGCGGCAGAATATAAATATAGCGTAATTCCAGAACTTCAAAAACAACTTGATCAATTGTCAAAAAAAGAATCTTCAACTGAAACTGATGCAGAAGACGATTCTCTTTTAAGACAAGAAGTTACAGAAGACGATATTGCAAATGTTGTTTCAAGTTGGACAGGAATTCCTGTAAGTAAAATGATGAGTTCTGAAAAGAAAAAGTTTTTAGAACTTGAAAGTGTTTTGCACAAAAGAGTGATTGGTCAAGATGAAGCAGTGAATGTTGTTAGTGATGCAATTCGAAGAAATCGTTCAGGATTAAGTGATCCGAATAAACCATTGGGTAGTTTTTTATTTATGGGACCAACGGGGGTAGGAAAAACTGAACTTGCAAAAACTTTGGCTGACTTTTTGTTTAATGATGAAAAATCTCTGACGAGAATTGATATGTCTGAGTACATGGAAAAGTTTAGTGTTTCTCGACTTATTGGTGCTCCCCCTGGATATGTCGGTTATGATGAAGGTGGTCAATTAACAGAAGCTGTCCGTCGTCGTCCATACAGTGTAATTTTATTTGATGAAATTGAAAAGGCTCATCCTGATGTTTTTAATGTTTTACTTCAGGTGCTTGACGATGGTCGATTGACTGACGGTCAAGGTAGAGTTGTGGATTTTAAAAATTCTATAATTATCATGACTAGCAATATTGGTAGTGATTTGATTCTTGAAGCAGATAGTAAGGAGGCACTTTTAAAATTAAAAGAACCAATTTACGATTTATTGAAGAATAGATTTAGACCAGAGTTTTTAAATCGAATTGATGAAATTGTTATGTTCTCTCGATTAGAAAAAAATTGCATTGAACAAATTGTTAAAGCGCAAATTGATAGAGTTCAAGCGAGAGTTTTAGATAAAGGTATTACTTTATGTGTTGAGCAAAGTGCTATTGAGTTCCTTGTCGATAAAGGATATGATCCTGCATTTGGTGCGCGACCTGTAAAAAGAGCAATACAAAGCTATCTTGAAAATCCTTTGGCAAAGTTGATGCTTTCAGATTCTTTTAGAGAGAATGTAAAAATAAAAGTTTTCCATGAAAATGGATTAGACTTTTTGTCGATAAAGATTGAATAAATTGATTGGTTAAAAAAGTTAATTTAGTTTTATCTTTAATACATAGTTAAATTATATGAAGGACAACCATTTTTATATATGCAATTTGCAATATAAGAAAGGTTGTCCTTTGTTTTTTCGTCTAACTTCCAAGGGGAATTAATTACAAGCATTCCGCTTCCGTAGAGTCGAGGAGGGCCAGAGTTATCTTTTAGAGAAGTTTCTGTATGTGAATTTTCTTTATTAACTAAAAGGGTTGCATCAAGAATTTGTGTATTTTGATTTTGTGCTTTTACATTAGCTATAATATTTTTTTTCATTTGTTCAATTTCAATTAAGCGATGAAAAATTAGTGGATACCAAATTGCAATTATACCAACATTCCATTTTTTGTGGATTTTAATTGCAGTCTCGCCAATGTGTTTATATTCATTTTTTTCTTCGTAACTTGGATCAATTAGACATAGTCCTCGCTTGATTTTTGGAGGAGTGAGAGCTAAAATTGTTTCTATTCCATCTCGGTGATGAACTTGTGTTTTAACTTGAGTTTTTGTTTTGCATAAAAGTGCAAGGGGTTTTGAATTTGCATTTTTTTTTAGAACTTCAATTTCTGAATTATTAAGTTCACTTACGATATGTTCAGAAGAATTATCTAAAAATATTTTTTCTATTTCTACAGAACCTGGATAAAGATTGTGCTTTTTATATAATTCTGCAATTTTAAAATAATTTAAAAGGGAATCTGGAAAATCCATATTATTCATTTGATTTAATAATGAAATGATTCCATTTTGGGCTTCTTGTGTTTTTAAGATTCGTTCATCATTTAGTTGATAAAGTCCACTTCCTGCATGTGTGTCAAAAACAGTATATGGTTTTTCTTTTTGATTAAGAGACTCAAGTATATTGATTAAAACTGAGTGTTTTAAAATGTCTGCATGGTTTCCTGCATGGAAAGCGTGTCTATAACTTAGCATTTTATTTTTTAAACAAATTTTGAATAACTTTTATAATCCAGTTAAATATGGCTTTAATTCCATTCCATATTCTTCTGAAAAATCCTGGATTACGAAGTTTTTCTAGTCGTTTGAATCCTTCGAGAAGTTCTTGATCAGTAAACTCTTTTCGTTGATTGTTTTCTTCAAGTTCGAGTTCTAATTGCGTTAATGGAGTTAAGTTGTTTACAATAACTGCATTGATGTTCGTCCAACCAAGGGCTTTTGCAGCTTCAAGCCGGCGTTCACCGGCAATGAGTCTGTTTTTACTATCAATTGTTATCGGATTTAATAGTCCGTAACGTTTTAAACTATCTTTAAGAGAATTAATATCGCCTAAATCTTTTCTAACACGTTTTTTTACTTTTATTTCCGATATGTTTACTAACAAGTTCTCCCTCCAAGTTAAAAGAACGAGTATAAATTAATCCATAAAAATATTTTCTGAAGTTGACTCAGTGTTTTTTGAACTGTTTGAACTTCCACTAGGTTCATCAAGGAAGTCTAAGTTTAATTCAAGTTCAGAATCATCTTCAATTAAATTGTCAAAAGAATATCCAGAAGTAATTGCTTCGTCTTCAATTCTGTTTTGGAATAGAATTGATGCTGAATTATCCGAATGAAGTGGACATCGTCTTTTTGGACTTGTTCCTTTCATTAACCAAAGAGTAACTGTTGGACAACCTTTAATTGCATATTCACCACTTTCTGCACAAACTGTTTGTTTATAGACTTTTCCAGTTGGCATTGGGAATTCTTTATATGGTAAATCTTTATTAATTTCCATCATAAAATCACCCCAAGGTGGACCTGCAAGTGTAGCACCTGTTCCCATTGTACCCATTGATTTTCCCGGAGTATCAAATCCGAACCAAACTACACAAGTGTAATATGGAGTGTAACCAATTGCCCATGCATCTCCCCAGTTTTGTGTGGTACCAGTTTTTCCTGAAACAGGCATATTGAATTTTTTACCAGTTTGTTTGTCAACAAATGTAAATTTGGAACCTGTAAGAGTTGGGTCAATAGAGCGCATTTCTGAACCATATTTTAATGTACCGATTGTAACAGAGCTTTCCATCATCTTAGTCATTAAGAATGCATTTTCTTCAGAAATAACTTGTTTTGGTTTGAGAATATTATTTCTTACAGTTTGTGCATTATTTATGATAATATTTCCGTTTTTGTCTTCAACAGTTTTAATAGAAATTGGTTCTACCGCTTTTCCACCATTTGCAAAAATTGCATATGCTCTTGCCATTTCTACAGGTTTTACAGAACAAGTTCCAAGTCCAATAGGATATCCTGGAATAAATGCTCGTTTTGGAAGTTCATCACTAGGAATGCCAAGTAAGTCAACCATTCTGTTTATACTGTTATCAAATCCTGCTCCTTCAAGAATTTTTAAGGCAGGAATGTTTAATGAAAGTGCAAGGGATTTCCAAAGTAAAACATTTCCTTTCCAAGCACCACCATAGTTATTTGGTAAGTATGATTCACCATCTGTTGTAACAAATTCATATGGAGCATCCACAAGCATTGTTGCTGGAGTAAATTTCTTTGTATCTAAAGCTGCTGAATAGTATAAAGGCTTTATCGATGAACCTGGCTGAATACGAGCTTGTGTTGCACGAATAAATTGGTTTCCCTGATCGAATTTGCTTCCACCGATTAAAGCTGTGATATATCCTGTGTCATTTTCGATATTAATTAAAGTTCCTTCGATAGTAGTTGATTTTGCTTTTTCGAGGAGTAAATTAGTTGCTTTGTTAATGATTCCAACTTTTAAATCTTCAATTCCGTGCATTACAGAGAAGAGGTCAAGAATTGGATTAAACTTATTTGTAAAGTTTGAGATGACTTTTGATTTTGCTCGCTGGCCACTCATTTTAAGTTCTTTTAGGTTGAATAAAAGAATACATAATTCACTCATTGGAATGTAAGCACCTAAAGCGTATCGTTGTTTATATCTAATTTCATCTTTAAACTGAACATTTGCTTTTTCAATTGCTTTTTTCATGATTGAATCAGCAATTTGAATGTGTGATAAATTTGCACTTGTGTTTACAGTGTATCCACTTTTGTAAATATCAGCATCTCCGTAAATCATACTTTCAAGTTCACGGCGAACTAATTCACTGTACCATGGAGCTTTGTCGTCACGCATAAAGAATGCAGAAGTGTCAGTTCGTGTATAGTCGAAGTTGAGCCAATAGTCATCAAAGGATTGTTCACTTTCATTTTGTGTAATATATCCTTCTTCAACCATTGCATCGAGTACATATTTTTGTCTTTCCTTTGCAATATTTGGATGTTCAAATGGGTTGTATGCAGCAGGGTTTGAAAGTTGAATTACAAGAATTGCAGATTCTGCAGGAGTAATGTCAGTAGCCGAATGACCAAAATAATATTTACTTGCTGCATTTACACCGTGAGTTCCACCACCAAAGTAAATTTTATTTAGATATAATTCCAGAATTTCATTTTTGGAATAACGGCGCTCCATTTGAATAGACCACCATAGTTCTTTTAATTTTCGTTTAATTGACATTTCTTTTCGGTCACAATAAAGTGTTCCGGCAATTTGCTGTGTTAGTGTTGAACCTCCACCGAAGTTTTTTCCGATTACTTGTCCCACAATCGCTCGTAAGATTGCGCTTATGTTGAATCCTCTGTGAGTAAAAAAGATTCTGTCTTCTCGAGTGATTAAGGCATCGAGCATGTGCTGTGGGATTTCGTTAATAGTAATGATTTCGCGTTTTTCATCAGAAGTAAATTCTGTAATTAACTCACCGTTTATGTCTAAAATTTTTGTTGGCAACGCCAAAGAAAATTGTGTGAATTGTTCTGAATTAATTGTATCATAACTTTGTGCAATTCCTAATCCTAGTAAATAACCAAAAGTAATAACTAGGGCTAAAGAAATACATGCAAAAGTTGTTGTTAATTTTTTTCCTTTCATAACATATATAGTAAAAAATATACTGTTTTTTGTCAAATGAATATGGATATTTTGGAGAAATATCGAGTTTTCTTTTTTTGAGGTTGTAAAGTTGCAAAATTGGTAAGGGCAAAAAAAAAGGCCAGATCTCGTCTGGCCATGCCCATCAGGCAGTCGGAAACATGGGTGGGAGGGGAAAATGTTCCCGACATTATTATTATCGTCTATAGTATAGAAAAACTTTAATAAAAATTAATTAATTTTCTGTAAAAATTGCATTGAATGTAATATTTATCGAATAATTGCGTCCTTCGACAATGGTGATGTTTTTTACAATTTCTTGTCCTCCAATTGAAAACACTAGAGTATGTTCTCCTGGAGCGAGAGAGAAAGAATTGTTTACTATTTTTATTTCGCGATTATTTTCTGTAATAATAGTTCCCTTTGGAATGTTTGCATAGATTAAAGGTTCTGTGCTTTTTAAGTTGATGTCAAGAATTGTTTCTTTTGCAACTTCAATAATACAAGTTCGACTTTCGTTACGAACAGAATCTGCACTGATTCCGATAGTATGTTGTCCAGGTTTTAAGTAGCAACTTCCATTTTGATCTAAAGAAACTGTTTTATCATCTACTGTTATTTCTAAGTTGTTTGAATTTTGTAAGTTAGTTTTTATTGTGAGTTTTCCTTTATTCATAAGAATCGGTTTTGCCGAAATTATAAATTGTTGTTTTAATGCTTCGTTTGGAACACCCTTCATTGCAAGTTGGTTTCTTATGAAAATAAAATTTCGTGAGTATTCTGGAATATATGTTTTTACAGCATAGGGAGTTGTGGAAATTGTATTACCTTTTACAAGAGGAATTAAAACTTTTAAGGACAATTGACCTGGATAAACTCCTGTGAATAATTCTTTTCCTGTAAAATCAATGTTTTTTGCTGATGGAACAGGGCTTACATTATTATAGATTGAATAAATTACTGTATTTGGAAATCTTGCAAGAAGAGATGGAATTTTTATGTTCAATTCAATTCCCTGTATAAAAGTCAAATCTTTGGGAAGCTTGATACAAATTGCATCATTAATACCTACTTTTACTTGTTCTTGTTGAATCGAATTATCTTCATCAGAATTTTTAGTATTATCTTTTTCCATATCAAGAAAAACGACTTTTTTTACCCTAAAACTATCTGAGAATAAATTCTGCGGAATAAAAATTGAATTTCCTAATAGAATGAATAAAATTATTAAAACTTTTTTTATTTTACAACAATTCATAATTTTTACCGTTTAATATAGGAATTAGGATTTGTTGGTTGCCCATTTTGTCTAATTTCAAAGTGAAGATGAGCTCCTGTAACTTGTCCTGTTTTTCCTACTTTTCCAATTTCTTGTCCTGTAGAAACTAGTTCTCCCATTTTTACATTTATTTTAGAAAGATGTGCATAAATACTTGATAATCCGTTAGAATGTTTTATAACGATGTAATTTCCGAATGTTTTATCAAGTTTAACGGTAGAAATAATCTTTCCTGATTTACATGCATATACAGAAGTACCTTCTGGTGCTGCCATATCAATGCCTTTGTGGAATTGTTTTTTTCCTCCAAAGGGACTTTGTCTATATCCATAATCAGAAGATAGCCAATAATGATCTAGAGGAGGTTTTAACTTTACATCAAGAAAAAATGCTCTAGTTGTTTGATCAATTCGTTCTTCAGGAATGTGAATATAATATTTATTATTTATATTATAGCAAATATATTTTAATTCGTCCAATTTTTCAGCATATTTTTTTTGTAATAATGATTCAAATGTGGATGAATTTTTGTTTGTTAAATTTCTAGTGCTATCAAAAATAAAAAGTCCTGCACAAGTTGGGAGAATTAGTGTTTTATTTGTAAGTTTTTCGTCTGCAGATTCAATGTTGTTAAGTGTTGCAATTGTATCATAAGGAATGTTGCAACGAGCAGCTATAGAAAAAAGAGAGTCATCTTCTTTTACTTTGTATGAATAAAACGAAATATTAGTTTTGTTTTGTGCTGCAAAATCAATGTAGTATTGTTGAAGGTCTTCAGAATATTGAACATATAAAAAATCTTTGTGATTTAGATTCGGAATTTCTGGAAAAGAAAGAAAAGTTACTAATTTTTGTTCATTTGGCAATGATTGATTTTTGTTAGATGCTTGAGACAAGGAAAGTGTTTGTTCATTTGAAAAGGAATTGCTCCAAAAAAAATGAAGAAGAAGAGTAAAAATAAATATTTTTTTTAAAAAAGATTTATTCATTAAAATAAAAAGCTCCATATAAAAAAAAGGACCTAAGAGTGAAAAAGAAACACATCTTAAGTCCTTTTTTTTGGTAAAAAAATTACTTATGCTTCTACAATTGCACCTGTAGGACATGTTCCTGCACAAGCACCACAGCTGATACATTTATCAGCATCAATAGTACGTGCGCTTCCTGTATCAGAGATAGCACCTACTGGGCATTCGCTTTCACATGCACCACAGTTTACACATTCATCAGTAATTTTGTAAGCCATATTATTCTCCTATGCAATGCTGATAAGTTCAGCACAGTTATATACTAGAAAATATCATAATATGTTCTAAAAAGCAATAAATAACTATCTTTTTTTTATAAAAAACTGTAGTATGTAAAAGTAATTAAAAAAATGTATTTAAATTATTTTTCATTTTAATGAATTTTGAATAATGAGGTTTCTTTATGATTAAAAATGAAATTTCTAAAATGATTGATCATACTCTTTTAGTTCCGTTTGCAAAAGAATTTGAAATTCGAAAATTATGTTCGGAAGCAAAAAATAATAATTTTGCTTCTGTTTGTGTAAATCCTTCGTTTGTATCTGTTGCACGAGATGTTTTGAAAAATTCTGACGTAAAAGTTTGTACTGTGATTGGATTTCCGTTAGGTGCTGAAACTTCTTCTGTAAAAGCTTTTGCTACAAAAGATGCAATTCAAAATGGTGCTGATGAAATTGATATGGTAATTAATATTGGTGCTATAAAAGACGGTGATTTTAAATTAGTTGAATCTGATATAAAAGCTGTTGTTGAAAGTGCAAAAACAACAGGAAATGAATTGGGAAAAGAAATTATTGTAAAAGTAATTTTAGAAACTTGTTATTTAGATGATAACGAAATTGTAAAAGCTTGTATTGCTGCAAAAAATGCAAATGCAGATTTTGTAAAAACTTCAACTGGTTTTGGAACCCCAAAGTCGCTTGATGGAACTTCTCTTCCAAATGGAGCAAGTGTTCATCATGTTGAACTTATGAAAAAAACTGTTGGGCAAGCATTAAAAGTTAAAGCTGCTGGTGGAATTCGTTCTGCAAAATATGCTCAAGAATTAATTGAAGCTGGAGCAGATAGACTTGGAACATCGGCTGGTATTTTGATAGTTAATAGTTGGGAAGAGTAATTTTTATCAGGATTAACAGTTTTTTCGATTTTAAGTCTTAGGTTTTTAGTTTCCAATACATTTTATTTTCTTTGAAAAACCAAGTGATTTTTTGAGAATTATATAAATATGTTATGTATGAACGAATTGTACTTCCGACTAACATAAACTGGGATAATCTCATGGGAATTTCATTGAAATCTGCAACAAATTTAAGAATATCTTCAAAAGTTTTTGGGCCATTTTTAAGACTTGTTAAAATTGTATTTTCATTTTCAAGGCAACTTAACATATTTAACTCATATAAAGCGTTCATATCTGTGTAAATATCGCCATGGCTTGGAATGTAAAAATCTGCTTTTGTTGATTTGATAGTAAGAAGGCTATCTTTAAATTTTCCAACATCGAAAATAAAAGGAATCCAATATTTTGCAAGCATTCCTCTTGGGAAAATTCCATCTGAAGTGAAAAAGACTTTAGTTTCTTTTTCATCTTTAGAATAAGTACATAGAACACCAATCATTTCGTAGTAATGACCAGGAAGAGCGATACATTGAATAGTAGTAGAATTATTTAGTTCAAATCGTTCATCACTTTTTATAACTTTGTCCACAGTTGAAGGCTCTGCAAGGTAATAACTTGATAAATATTCAGGAAGTGGAAAAGCACCGTATGCAACTGCACTTTGGTTTAATGGACATTCAATACCTGATTTTTCCATCAAAGTCGAATAAATTTTACAACCTGTTAGTTCTACAAGTTTTTTATTTGCACCACAATGGTCAGCGTGAGAATGAGTATCGATAATTGCTTTTAGTTTGAATTTAGGAAATTGTTTTTGTAAACAAGAATAAATGTGTTCTGCAATATCTTTGTTTGGTCCACTATCGATTAAGTAAATATCTTTTGAATCTTTTTCTTCAATGCTATCTACTGCAATTACACCAATGTTTGTTGGGCAAATGATTATTCCAATAGTGTCAGTAAACCAATGAATGCCAGTAGGAGAAAGTTCTTCAAATGAAAAAGTATCGTTTGTATTCATAATTTTTATGGTTGTTTTAATTCAAGTTCCTTAATCTGTTTTGAAATTTTATTAATAAGGATACAATCTCTTATGAACAAAAAGGTTGTAATAACTATAACAATTCCGATTATTAACAAAATATACCAAGGGGTGGAAGTAAATTCTCCATTTTTAAAAGTGATATATAATAGATAAACAATTATTGCAACGCAAATTGTTCTATTTGCATCGTATCCTTTTTTTTGCTTTGTTAATTGTTCATGTTGTTTTTGATATTCCTCTAAAGTCATAAAATTTCCTTAAATTTGATTCATTTCTTATTAATAAAGATAAACTATTATATTGAATTTTTCAACATAAGATATTAATATCAGAAATGTATGGTAAAATTAAAATATATTGAACAAATTAGAGATTCTGTTGTTTTTCCAAAAGATGTAACTGAAAATAAAAGACATCTTTCAGAAAATGAAATTGCTATTTTAAAAGAAAATGGAAATACTTCTTCTAGTGAAGACTGGAGTAATATTTTAGTTTCTGATGAAAAAGACGGATTTGATCCTCAATTGATTCGAAATTCTAATTTTTTAGGGTTTATCGTTTTGGGTCGATTAAAAAAAGCTATTTTACGATTTCATGACTTGGAAGTAATGACAGGAATCTATAATTCTAATTTGATTGATGTTGTTACTTACGATGATGTTGCTATTGAAAATGTAAAATATTTACGAAATTACAGAATTGGTAGTCGCACAATTTTGTTTAATATTCAAGAAATGAGCTGTACAAATCATTCAAAGTTTGGCAATGGATGGTTAAAAAAAGGTGAGTCTGAAGATGTTCGTGTATGGATTGGTGTAGGAAATGAAAATGATGGAAGAGCTGTTTTACCTTTTGAATCTATGCTACCTGCCGATGCATATTTGTGGTCAAGACGCCGAAGTGACAAAAAGTTACTTGAGAGATTTGTTGAGTTAACAGAAAATGGTAATACAAAAGAATTAGATACTTACGGAGTTATCGATGAAGATGTTGTAATTAAAAATACAACATTGTTAAAAGATACAAAAGTTGGAAAAAGTGCATATATCAAAGGTGCATTTAAACTGAAAAATATTACAATTCTTTCTAGTGAACAAGAAGAAAGCCAAATTGGAGAAGGTGTTGAACTTGTAAATGGAATTGTAGGTTATGGAAGTCGTATTTTTTATCAAGCAGTTGGGGTTCGATTTGTAATTGGCCGAAATTGTCAAGTTAAGTACGGGGCTAGAATTCTTAATTCAATTTTAGGTGATAATTCTACAGTTTCTTGTTGTGAAATTTTAAATAACTTAATTTTCCCATTCCATGAACAACATCATAACTCGTCATTTTTGATTGCTACTACAATTTTGGGTCAGTCAAATATTGCAGCTGGTGCTACAATTGGAAGTAATCACAATTCTCGAAGTCCCGATGGTGAAATATATGCAGGTAGAGGTTTTTGGCCTGGACTTTGTTCAGATTTTAAGCATAATTCAAAATTTGCATCTTTTGTACTTGTATCAAAAGGTTCTTACCAGCATGAATTAAACATTACATATCCATTTTCTCTTGTTGCATTTAAGGCAGAGCAAGAACCTATTCATATAATTCCTGCTTACTGGTTCTTATTTAATATGTTTGCTATTGCAAGAAATAATTATAAATTTAAAAAACGAGATAAACGAGTTGTAAAAGTTCAACATATAGAAACAGATCCATTGGCACCAGATGCAATGCAAGAAGTTCTAGTTGCAATTGAAAGATTAATTGTTTTAACAAAAGATTATCTTAAGCATATTGGGGAAGAATCTGTTATAAATGCTGGTTCTGAACAAAATGAATTGCAAGCTGCAAAAGATTATTTGCATCAAAATACTGATGCTGATTTTACATTGTTTGATCCATTGTGTCAGAAAAAGTACGGGGCTACAATTTTTAAACCTGTTAAGGCTTATAAAGAGTATCGAAAAATTTTAAAATATTTTGCTGCTCGAAGTATCGTAGAATATTGTAAAGAAAATGGATATGAAAAATTTACAAGAGAAGTTTTAGAACAGATGGAAAAAATTTCTTTGTTTACTCATTGGCAAAATATGGGTGGACAAATTATTCCAACTATTAAAATTGATCAAATGTGTCAAAAAATTAAAGATGGTCAAATTGATAGTTGGGATGAAGTTCATGCTTATTACGATTCTTGTCAAAAGAATTATGAATTGTATAAAACTCGTTACGCTTTATTCATTTTAGAAAAACTTTATAGTCGTCCAATTCTTGAGTTTACTCCAGATATTTTTCAAGATATTGTAGACGATGTTTCTCTTGTTTCGATAGATATGTATAAAGCTTCGATTTATTCGCGCCAAAAAGATTATACAGATCCATTTAGAGCAATGACTTATGAATCTACAGAAGAAATGACTGCTGTTCTTGGAACAATTGACGATAACGATTTTTTACATGTTCTTCGTGCACAAACCGAAAGTTTTAATTCAGATTTGAGAATTATTTTAGGTTGTTAAAAATTGTGACAAAACTTAAAAAAAATATTATGATAAAAAAAATGATAAAAATTGCCTCAAATTATGGTAGTTTTTATCAGTAATAAGTTTGCGTTGCAGACTTTGTATATACAGCAGTTTTTTACTGTGGTACAAAATTACTTAAAAAGTCATTTTTGAAAATAACCTGGTAATTGTATTTTGATTTATTTTCTTTTTGATTTTTTTATGGGAGATTTTTATGCAAGTAAATGGAAAGTACAGACCATTCGAATCTGTGCCAATTAAAAATCGTACTTGGCCAGATAACACAATTACTAAAGCACCAATATGGTGTTCTGTCGATCTACGAGATGGTAATCAAGCTCTAATTAATCCAATGACTGTTGAACAAAAACTAGAGTTTTTCGATTTACTTGTAAAAATTGGTTTTAAAGAAATTGAAGTAGGTTTCCCTTCTGCATCTGATACAGAATTTAATTTTATGCGTCGGCTTATCGAAGAAAATCATGTTCCTGAAGATGTAACTTTGCAGGTTTTATGTCAAGCTCGTGAACATCTTATAAAAAGAACTTTCGAAAGTCTTAAAGGTTGTAAAAAAGCAATTTTTCATTTGTATAATTCAACAAGCCCTGCTCAGAGAAAATATACTTTCAATAAATCGAAGGACGAAATAAAACAGATTGCAATTGATGGAATTAATTGTGTAAAAAGCTGTCTTTCTATGTCTGAAGGAACTGATATTCGTTTGGAATATAGCCCAGAAAGTTTTTCTACAACAGAGATTGATTATGCTCTAGAAGTTTGTGAAGCAGTAGTAAAAACTTGGGGAGATGCCGCTGACGAAAATCATAAGATTATTTTAAATCTTCCAACAACAGTAGAATGTGCATTGCCAAATCAGTTTGCAGATCAAATTGAATATTTTTGTCAACATATTTCAAATAGAGATAAATTGATTATTTCTTTGCATAACCATAATGACCGAGGAGAAGGTGTTGCTCAATGTGAATTGGGTTTACTTGCTGGAGCTGATCGTGTTGAAGGTTGTTTATTTGGAAATGGGGAACGAACAGGAAACCTTGATATTGTAAATGTTGGAATGAATATGTATACACAAGGTGTTGATCCTGAACTTGATTTTTCAGACATGCCAATGTTAATTGAAGCATATACTCGTTTAACAGGGATGGAAATTCATCCTAGAACTCCATATTCAGGAGAACTTGTATTTACAGCTTTTAGTGGAAGTCATCAAGATGCAATTCGTAAAGGAATGGCTGCTCGTGTTAATATGGACGAAAATGCATATTGGGATGTACCTTATTTAACTTTTGATCCACATGATATTGGTCGTCAGTACGAAGGAATTATTCGAATTAACAGTCAAAGTGGAAAAGGTGGAGCAGCCTATATTTTGGAACAAGATTTTGGTATCTGTGCTCCAAAAGCAATGCATCCTGCAATTGGCGCTGTTGTTACAGGATTTGCTGATAAACTTCAGCGTGAATTACAAGCTCAAGAAATTTATGATGTATTTAGTGAAAAATGGTTAAAAACAAAATCTCCATTGAATGTCCTTGAAATTTCTGAACGCCATATTGAAGGTGAACGAGGAGAAGATACTCAAGAACAAGTTGCTGCTATGGCTACAGTTGAATGGGATGGAAAGCAATATGCAATTGCTGCTAACGGTAACGGACCTTTGGACGCCTTTGTTACTGCTATGAAGCAAACTCCTGCTCCTAAGTTTAATATTACTTCTTTCCATGAACATTCGATTGGCCAAGGTTCTGATACTAAAGCTATTGCTTATGTTCAGATTACAAAAGAAAATGGGGAACAAGTTTGGGGCGTTGGAAAAAGTTCCAATGTTGGTCGTGCAGGTATTGCTGCTGTTGTTAGTGCTCTTAACTTTAAATAAAAAAAACGCTCTGTACAACGTACAGAGCATTTTAAATAAAGGAGTTAGGAGGTTAGCGAACTTATGTCCGCAAAAAAAATTATGGCAATAAAAAGTTCGTAAGATAATATAACAGCATTTTTTGTGTGTTATACTATCTAAACCAAATAAGAGGAAAAAGGTTACAAAATGAATAATTTTTTTTCAAAAAAATATAATTTTTTTCTTTGTTTTGTAATTTTTTTATGTTTTCTAGCTCTTTTTTCTAGTTGTTCATCTGTTCCGAGTGAAAAAGCAACTAGAATAAAACCTATTTATTATTCGTCATTAGATAATGAACCTTTTTTTGTTCAAAATGAAAATCTTTTTATAAAACGGCATTTGTCAAATGGGATTCCTGTTGTAATTAAAAAATCAATAAATCAAAAAGACTGTTCGATAAATCTTGTTATTAATTCACTTGAAAATGAAATAAGTCAAACAAAGAGTGGAATTGCAGAAGTTACTTTAGACTTATTAAAATGTGGAACTCAAAAATATAATTCAAATTATATTCAAAGTTTATCTTATGCTGAATCAATTAATATAAAAAGTTTTGTTCATAATGATTATTACGAATATA
>JAZUSR010000149.1:0-6598 GCA_045606765.1 Treponema sp. | reverse complement strand
ATATTAAAAAAGTAAATATACCTGTACTAATTACGAAATAGAGTATTATTGATAAAGAGAATTTCCATCCCTTTCGTTTATTTACAAAAGCGATAATTTCTTTTGGTTTAATGAGGAATGTAAAAAATAATTTAAAACATTCTAAAACTTCTTGTATATCTTCTTTCATTGCATTCTCTCTTTACATTCCACTTATACGAGAAATTATCAGCTGTTTTAATTCTTGTAGTTTGGTAATTTCTTTAAAATTTTTATTCTTTGATATATACAATTTAGAAACTTTTATTTCAAAATTTGCTAAAGCTTCATTATCTGGATTTAAAATTTCAATATTATTCAAATATTCTGTAGTCATACTTGGAACAGCAGATCCAGTATCAAGATTTAAGAAGTCTTTTGTTTTAATAAATTCATAAAAGTATTTTGCAAAATTTTTTCTTTTCATTTCTGTGTAAAACATTGTATCGACAGACCAAAATGGTTCATCAACATAAAGGATATTATTCAAAGAACCTTTTCTTGGTATCAATACAGATTCTTTTTCAAATAAAGCTTTTTCTGCGTATCGCATTATTCCACCAGAACCATAAACAGGAATACTTCCTTCTGCTAAAATCTTATGATCTTTTCCATATTTTACTTCAATGCATTCTCCTAGTTTTACTGTTTTCCAATTTTCATCAGCATCTTCAATAAACATTTTTTTATAAATTGTTTGTGTCGTCTTTTCCAGATTTTCATTTATCTTCTGCTTAAGCTGGATGCGTTTTGTGATGGCGTTGTAGGTGTTTACGATTTTTTCTTGTTCTTTTAGGTCAGGAACTGGAAGTTTCATATCACAAAAATCTTTCCATGGCATACTTCCGCGAACACCACCTACTGCAATATATGAGGCTTCTCTATCAAACTCTGTTCGCATAAACCACATTGCAAGATAATCTGGCAAAACTTCGTTTGTATTTATTATTCTGAAAATATAATAAGCAGGTGACATTATTGCTTCATCATAATCCTTAAGACAAGCAATTGGGATTTTGCCATCACGACTCACCTGCATAAGAGAACATGCAAAATCATTTTTTCTGATTACTTGATATTTTGTAAGATCTGTTCCGATTGTATTAGCTACAGATTTGATAAAACATTTATCAATACTAACTCCAATCAAATTCTGAACTTTACCATCTTTATTTCGTTCATCAATGAGTTCTACAATTTCTCCAAGTTTTTTATAATTCGCACTCATTTCAAAATCTCCCAGTGACCGCCTTTTGGGGAGCCTTCGCGTTTTATAAATCCTTTTTCTACAAGTGAAGCTAGCTGCTTTTCTACTGCGCGGCTTGTTATGCCGATTTTTTCGGAAAGTTTTTTGGCTGAGAGTTTTGGATTTTCTTTTAGGAGTTCTAGAATTATCTCCGAACTTTTTTGATTATCTCCGAACTTTTTCTCCGAACTTTTTTCGTTTTTTCCGAACTTTTTTATGTATTCATCATAATCAATATGGGTGTAACGGTTTTTAAGTTCGTTATTTTCACCTAAAATAAGGTTTCGGAAGAAGCGCTCCAGATACACTGTATTTTCTTCTATTCCTTCTTTAAGATTTTTGTAATTGGCACGCACAAGGGCATTTCTAAAGTACCAGCTGTTTTGGGCAAAAATATCATTATCAACTTTGTAGCCCATTGAACGAAGATATTTAATTGTAAAAACGGCGGTTGTACGAGTATTTCCTTCTCCAAATGCGTGAATCTGCCAGAGCCTTGAAACAAAGAAAGTAATATGCTTTATGATTTCATCTGTAGAAAGACCAGTGTACTTAAAATTACGTTCCATTTCAAAATCGTAATCAAGAGCGGCCTTAAGTTCAAAAGAAGCTCCGTACATTACGGTATCGCCATTTAATACCCATTCTTTTTTTGTAATGTCGTAATCGCGGATGTTACCAGCAAACTTAAAGATGCCTTCAAAAAGTCTTTTGTGAATTGCAATCAGATGAGAAGGACTAAAATTAAAAGATGGCTCACTAAGAATCTGAGCGATACGGCTGGAAACTTTATCGGCCTCTTCGGTTCTTTCATCATCCTGATTTCGGGCTGGACGGCTTTCATAATAAGAATCAATCAGATTTTTTGCTTCATCAAAAGAAAGTTCGCCTTCTATATTCTTTTTGGCGGTTTCGTACAAATATGAAGAAGGCTTAAGACCATCAACCAACTGCAAACCAATGGCTGTAGACCAGGCAAGAGTTTTGTCTTTTTTACTTGCATCTGTATGGCGGATGTATTCTTCAAAATCTATTTCGTATGAATTTTTTTCTGACATATCATCCTCCTACAGTTTAATTTCGTAGCCTAAATCTTTGAAAACACCAAGCAGTTCTTTTTTGCTTTCTTCTTCCTGTTTGAGAAGGTCTGTCAGTTCTGATTGAAGAGCCTTCATGGCTGAATCATAATCCTGAGTTTCATCGCGGTTTACAAATTCAATGTAGCGGCTTGGAACAAGGTTGTAGCCTTTTTCAACAATTTCCTTTTTATTTGCGCTGTAGCAGAATTCCGGAACATCTTTGTAAGTTTCGTTAGCTCCGGCCTGCTGCCATGCGTGGAAAGTTGATGTTACTTTGTCGCGGTCTTCCTGAGTAAGCTCGATATACTTCTTTTCAAAAGGGCTTCCCATCTGGCGAAGATCCATAAAGAGAATTTCTTCTTCGCGATTTCGGTAATTCTTGATTTTTCCATTTTGTTCAACTGTGCGGCTTTTTTTGTTTTTGTTTAAAATCCAAAGCGTTACGGAAATATCAGTTGTATAAAAAAGGTTTCTTGGGAGGATTACAATTGCTTCTACAAGATTGTTTTCAATCAGCTGCTTACGGATTTCTAATTCCTGTCCTTCACCGCTCAAAGCTCCGTTTGCAAGAAGAAAGCCTGCGGTTCCGTTAGTGCTGAGTTTTGAAACCATGTGCAGAATCCAGCCGTAGTTTGCGTTGCTTGTTGGAGGAACTGTATAGCCGTTCCAACGGGCATCGTTTACAAGTTCATTTTCTGCACGCCAGTCTTTCTGATTAAAAGGTGGATTTGCCATAATGTAATCAGCGCGCAAATCTTTATGAAGGTCGTTTGTAAAAGTATTGGCAGCTTTTTCTCCCAGGTCACAGGGAATGCCGCGAATTGCAAGATTCATCTTTGCAAGTTTATAGGTTGTAGTTGTTCCTTCCTGTCCGTAAACCGAAATATCTTTTGAGTTTCCTGCATGATTTTCTACAAACTTAAGAGACTGAACAAACATACCGCCAGAACCGCAGCAAGGGTCATAGATTTTTCCCTTGTATGGTTCAATTATTTCTGCAATCAGATTTACTACAGATTTTGGAGTATAAAATTCTCCCTTTCCTTTACCTTCCTGGAGGGCAAACTTTGTAAGAAAGTATTCGTACACGCGCCCCATTATGTCGTTTTCTTTATCTGCATTTGTCTGAATGTTGTTGATTTCATCAAGAAGAGCAGCAAGCTTTGACACATCAATTCCAAGGCGGGAATAGTAGTTGTCTGGAAGAGCACCTTTAAGAGAAGGATTTTGTTTTTCGATAGTGTTTAGAGCTGTATCAATTTTTAGGGCAATATCATTCTGTTTTGCATTCTGCATAATGAATGACCAGCGGCTTTCTTCTGGCACAAAGAAAACATTTTTCATTGTATAGAAAGATTGAATATCTATGTATTTTTCTTTGCCTTCGTCCTTGAGTTCCTGACGACGGGCATCAAATTTATCATTTACGAATTTTAAGAAGATAAGACTAAGCACAATGTGTTTATATTCTGCAGGTTCAACTGTTCCGCGAAGTTTATCGCAAGCGCCCCAAAGGGCATCTTCAAAGCTGACTGTTTTTTTTGATTTGGCCATGAATATTTCCTTAAACTGTTTTATATAATTATATCATATTTATTTACAATTAACAAACAAACTTAACCGTTTATCCCCGTTTCCCTGTCACCAGCCTGTAGCTTTCCTCGGTCAGCTCACGGAGAAGATCAAAATCCATATTATCGCTCAGGATTACTGTTATCCAGTGCTTTTTGTTCATGTGATAAGCGTTGAATATGCGGTGGTTGTCTACTATTTCAGGAATATGCTCCGGGCGGTGCTTCAGGTTCACCACAGAAACCGGTGCATCACTACGGAATCCCAGATTCCTGAAGCTGATGGTCATGACCAAGGCAAACCAGGATTTTTCAGGAGTTCTGAAAACCATTGTATCAGGGGCCTCCTCTCTGAAGGGATTGTCTCCCGGAACGCCGAAATGCTTACTGACAAATTCCGTAAATTTTTTCTTCATGTCGGTGGAAACAAAACATGTATCCCTGATATCCTCTGCAAAATCCTGAACCTGCCTGCGAACCTCTGTCACAAAGCTTCCGACTGCAGACGGAACCTCAGCCAAGGCATAGATATCATCTGATTCCTGTTCAATAATCCTTCCTGAAAAACTGCTTTCTGAAATTTCAAAGATTACATAAAAATCGTTGCCGGCTACGGAAAATGTTTTTGTCAAGGAATAAGGATCCGAAGCTTCCGATTTCTTGAAACCGTATTTCAGCAGAAGAGTCTCATCATATTTTGCACTTTTCAGAATATAAGAAAAATCCATTTCAGCTTAAGTCTGATTTCACACTTCGTAATCCAGGCAGGCACGGGATGAGGTAAACGGACGAACTTTCTCATCTGCCACCCTGATGTGTTCGGGATGGGATGCATACCCTTTCAATGCATCAAAGGATTCAAAGCTGCTGTCCAGCATCAGGTCTGCGGTGGAGCTTTCCAGACGACCGTCGGCAATCACCTTGATATCGGTCATTCCCGGAATCTTACCGGACAGGGACTCAAGTCCCTCCTTGATACCGGCCTTTACCAAAGCCTTTTCATCCTCAGGCATTTCCTTCAATGTCCACAAAATTATATGTTTAACCATGATTTATCCCCTGTTTTTTACAGCTATCATATCATAAATTGCTGTCTTATACAGTATCACTACAGTGATAGTTTTATTTCTTGATTTAACCAAAGTAAAGCCAAAACTGATTTGACATTTTCTTCATCTGTTGCTATTGTGTAATCATGGGGATTACCCATAATACACCCGTCAGTGGTATATGGCTGGGAATTGGGCCCAGCCGGAAGTGACCATTGTTCGGGTGTTATTTTTTGCCCCTGCTTTGGATATATAATCACTGCGTCAGGCTGTCCTTGACCAGCGGGTTCCGAACCAGGTCCGAATATGGAGCAGGTCCGTGCGTCCTTGACTAATTCAAAAATTGTCTTGACTTTTTTTGTTTTGATTGACTATAGTATTGTCAACACGAGCAGAAATTATACGGGGGCTGCCAGGTGCTGGTTCAGCACGGCTGATCGTGGGATTCCTGTCCACGGTTGACAATTCTTTAAACTTCCTTTTTCCGTTGTAGAAACAGGATACTTAAATCAACATTATCAATTTGTTTAATATAACAAGGAACATTTTTTTCTATTGTTTTACCGAATTGATTAACAAAGTCTTTTAAAGCCTCAAAATGGTCGTCACATATTTCTGATGATGTCTTTGCTGTTTCTAATTGATAAACAATGAATATAGCCTTATTGATGTTATTTTCTTTTGCAAATGAACTTGTTCCTACAGTTGCATGTAAAAGCTGGTATCGTAAATTTTCAATATTTTTATCAATAGGTTTATTCCATAATTTATCAACTAAACCATTTATTCTTTGAGGTATATTAGAGTTTTCACCCTTTTTTATTTTATTATTAGCTTCGTCCAGTTCTTTCTTTACAGTTGTTGAACCAAAGTCTTCAGTTGCTTTTGCTTCAAAACAGAGTGCAATTTTTTCATTATTTAATTCAGCAATACAAGCTAAATCATGATATCTGGGACGGCTGAATTGATCAAAATAAGTTTCCTTTTCAGGATAAGCTAAAACAACATCGATTCCAGGAAATAAAACTTTTAATTCATTATCAAGTGTTCCTGATACGACTTTTCTGGCGAACTCTTTAGCACTTTGTTCATCAGCCCAATGACATTCTTTTTGGGGTGGTGCATATTTTTTATAATCATCTAATGTGCAAATTTCTTTATTACCTTTTCCTATAATCTTCATATTTTTGCATTCTCTCCTATATTAATACTATTAATTTAAACATCTAGTTCTTGAAGTTTTGCCAGCCATTTATCCATAGTTCCTTTTGCAACATAACTGCCGAAAAGACCACCGGAAAATCGTTCACCTCTAACTTAGGTGTTCAAAATAAAATAAGACCAGCTACGGGATTCGCAACATGGCGAACGTGTGGTTGCCCACAAAGTACGAGCTGATCTTTATTACAAGTTAAATGATAAAAAGTATTTATTCAATAGACAGAATGAAAAAAATAACAATAAAAAAACCTTCCTAAAATAGGAAGGTCTTGATAGCAGGGGTAGGACTCGGACCTACGGCCTTCGGGTTATGAGCCCGACGAGCTGCCAACTGCTCCACCCTGCGTCGTGTTTCAAAAGTATATAGGCATTAAAAATTTTTGTCAACAAAAAACTTTACTATTGACCGCAATA
>JAZUSR010000148.1:0-9414 GCA_045606765.1 Treponema sp. | reverse complement strand
AAGATTTTTATGTATCCTGGGTATGAATTTCAGGTTGTAGATAAGATGTTTACAAATTTTCACACGCCAGAAAGCACTTTGATTATGCTTGTTAGTGCTTTTGCGGGAAAAGAAAAAATTATGAATGCTTACAAAACAGCTGTAGAAAAAGAATATAGATTTTTTTCTTACGGCGACGCAATGTTCATAAGATAAAATTGAAGTCTTTAAAATGAATGAGGCAAAAGTTTTTTAGAGAAAATGAATTCGGTAAAAGTTTTTTTCAAAAAAAGTTATGCAAGTTCATGAAGTGAATATGCAATTAAGTTAAGAAATTGTTTTTTTAAAATTGGATTATATTCAATATCTTTTGCATTTTCATCGAATTGTTTTTCTGCAAGATTAATAAAATCTTCAATTATAGAATTTGATAGAGGAAGTTTTGTTCCTAAGTATTTTGTCTCAAGTTCATTACTTGTAAAAATAAAAGGACCTGAAAAACATAATCTTAAGTTGATTAAAACTTCTTTTTCTGTATTTGCTAAAAAGCAAAAAGATGCTGAATCATTAGAAAGTTTATTTGCAGGTCCAAGTCTTTTAAAAATTGCAATATTCCAATCTTCTGTGGGAACTCGAATATTTACTAATACTGAGTTTTCAGGAATATTTGTAAATTTTAATAAAGGGATAATTTCTATATTTTTCTGAAATTTAAATTTTAATGATGTTCCTAAGGCAATTAAAGGAGCAATTAAAGTAATATGACTATCTTTTGAAAGAATATTCCCACCAATTGTTGCAATATTTCTTATAACATGATTTGCAATTGTTGGAATTGATTCATATAAAACTGATGGTAAAAAATTAATTCCCATGTTAAAAATTTGATTAAGTGTAACAGCAGGTCCAAAGTCGATGTATCGTTCATGCTTGCTAATTTGAGAAAGTTCTGGAATGTTTCTAATTGAAAGACTTTTTTCAGGTAACTCATCTAAATAGGTTGAGCCCCCTACGATAACTAAGTTGTTAACGGTTTTTTTATGGAATAAAATATCATTTACATTTTTTGCAGAATATATAATTTCATTATTATTTGTCATTTCGTCTTGTTTTATCCTTTTCATGATGAATTGTGTAAGCATATAAAATGCCGTTTACTAATGTATCTTTTTCGACACAACAGTCATTTAAATGATTTATGTAATTTGAAATAATTTCGCGAGTGGGTTGAGAAATATTTTTTATTATTTCATAAGCAAGAAATACTTTTCCTGCATTGCAATATCCACATAAAGAAATTCCGGCTTTGTCAAAACCTTTGATTATATCTGAATAAAATTCTGTTTTAGAAAAATGTTCTAATGTAATAATTTTAGAATTCTTTACAAGTCCTACAGGAATATGGCAACTTGCAATAACTTTGTCATCAAGAAGAATGTAACATCCACCGCAAGTTTTTGTATTACAACTGTTTTTTACTGACAATATTTTTTCTCTTCTAAGAGCACTGACTAATTTCTCTGAAGGAGTTGTGTCAAATGTAAAAGGCATTTCATTTAGAGTTACTGGAATTTTCATTATTCGATAGCTCCTTAAAAATTTGATCTGTTTTCATAGGAATAGTTGATATTTCTTTTGAAATTGCTTGAGATACTGCACTTGAAAAAGCGGCTGGGAGAATTTTTGAAATAAGACCATCAATTTGAATAGGTTCATTTTCTGAAGTCATAAATGAAATTGATATTTTTTTGCATTCAAGTGTTTCACCTTCTATTAATTCTGACAATGTATGTTGGATTGCTAATTTAACACTAGTTTCTGCAATTTTGGGAAGGGCTATTTTTCCGGCGTTAATTATTACTCTAATTTGCTTAACTGAAATTTGATATGTATATGGATTTACTTCAACTTCTACGCAAATAACAGCATGGGATGTAACAAAAAAGGGAACTCCTGAAAATTTATCTTTGTTCCATGATTTTTTTTGTGCAGCAGTAATTCCTTTGCTTGAAAAAATAGGTAATGGTTTTCTAAATCTTTTTGATTGAATGTCTAAACAACATTTTTTTAATAAATAATTCATTATCGTTAAATTTGAATTTATACTTTCTGGAATTTCTAAATCATTTTTTGAATTAAATTTGCTGTTTAGTTTTATATGTTTTGGATCAATATCTAAAATTTGGTTAATTGTATTTTTCCAAATTTCAAAAGTTGAATTAGACGGAGGTAATGCATGAATTGTACAAGAACCATCAGTTTCGAGAGTTGTGTCCATTTTTTGATTGCAAGCAAAAATATTTGAACCATAATATCCTACGCCATTAAAACCGCAGGCTAATCCAATTCCTCTCATCGGAATATTTGAAATTTTACTTGTAGATAAATTTGTATTTTTATCTTCTAAAGAATAGGCAACATGCTTTCGATTGAGATCGCTTAGTTTTTCGATAGAAGAAATTGCTTCTTTTACTCGTTCATTTGAAAAAGAAAAAGGCATTGATAATTTTCGTTCATAATTTTTTAGTCTAAATTCGGTTGGAAGAAAACCTGTTACTTTACATATTTTTTGAATTTGATTTTCTATTGCAAAAAGTGCTTGGGAGTCGATACTTTCGATGTTAAAAGAAACTGGAGGAATATTTGATTCGTATGCCTTTGCAATTATTTCGAAATTTCTAATTGAATAAAAGTTGTTAGCGGCTATGACAAGTCTATCAAGAATTTCTGCTGCAAATGGATTGTGATATCCTGAATCTAATTCAATTAAAATTTGATTTGCTTCGATAAAACCATCTTTTTTTACAGCTGTTCGAATTTTGATTGTAATTGGACTTTTTTTAATCATGAAGTCGATTTCTTCATTTCTTGATAATGTTAGTTTTACAGGACGCTTTGTCTTAATTGTAATTAAAGCCGCCTGAATTGCTAAAACTGTGTTAATCCAAATTGTATTTGTATGAGGACTAAAGGAAACTGTTTTTTTTATGGCAATATCATCTTGTTTTAAGTTGAATACTCTGCATAAATTTTCTTGTAAATGTTTTGGCCATTGAGTTGGTGTGTAAATTGTTAAAATGTTTTTTTCAAAACAACAGAATGCACCATTTGGTTCTTTGCAAGAAGGTGCATTTAATGTACAAGTCCAGTTTCCTTTTATGTCAAAATTTTTTTTAGTAAAAAGTTTTTGAAATTCTTCTGGTTTGTGCGCTTTTCCGTTTTTTATAGTTCGTTGCGCGTATGGATAATCTTTTTGTGGTGATTGTTTTTCAATATCAATATGAATTTGTGATGAAAGGTATTTTAATTGATTGAAATCAGGACCTGCTATAATGGCAATCGGTTGGCCTTTATAATTTACTTCATTACTTGCCAAAATTTCAGTTTGAATATCTAAAGTTTCAATATAATTTTGCTCATTAAAATCTTTAGCTGTAAACAAGAAAACATCTTTTGGAGGATTTTCAAGTTTGATTTCTTTAATTAGACCTTTTGAATAAGGACTACGAATTAACATTGCATATAAAAGATTAGGACTATCAAGGTCTGTGTAAAATGTTTTTGTTAGTTGAGTATAAATTTGTTTTTTTTCTTGATTTTCAATTTTCTTTTTAGGCGCCATAATTTTCTTGTCCGATCTGTTTTACTACCTCTATTGTATCATAAATCATTTGGTCTGTCATATCTGGCCATAATGGTAATGTAATAGTTCTTTTAAATTGATTTTCAGCATTAGGAAAATTTTCTTTTCTAAAGTCTGGATCTAAGTTTTGCCAGTATGAAAAGTGGAATAGTGGAATAAAGTGCATCGAAACTCCAATTCCTCTTTCTTGCATTTTTTTAGAGAATTCATCTCTATCGATTTTCAATTTATCAAGATTTAATCTTAAAAGATAAAGATGCCAACAATTTCCTTTTTCATTTGGTGGAATTTGAACAAAATCTATATTCTTAAAAGCTTCGTTGTATTTTTGACATATTTTTGTTCTTTTTAGTAGAAAGTCATTTGATTTTTTTAACTGAACACGCCCAATTGCAGAAAGTATATCAGGTAGATTTGCTTTGTAGCCAGGAGCAACAATGTCATATTGCCAACTCGCTTTTGGAGAAGTATAACGATCCCAAGTTGTTCGATCCATTCCGTGCAATCTCATTATTTGCATAGTTTTTGCAAGTTCAGGATCTTTTGTACAAATCATTCCACCTTCACCTGTAGTTAAAGGTTTTGTCGCATAGAAAGAAAAGATGCCTACATCTCCAATTGTACCTGCATATCCCATATCTGTAAGGCTTGGAAAGGCATGTGCAGAATCTTCAATTACTTTTAGATTGAATTTTTGTGCAAGTTCCATAATTTTTTTCATATTACAAACATTTCCTGCAATATGAACAGGAACAATTGCTTTGATATTTTTTGCTTTAGTTTTTTCATTTTCAATTAAAACCTTTTCAATTTGGTTTACATCTATGTTGTAAGAATCTTTTTCTAAATCGCAAAAAATTACATCTGCACCTAAATGTTTAGCACAAGCAGCTGTAGAAACAAATGTGTAAGGGGTAGTTATTATAGTTGTTCCAGTTGTAACTCCACAAGCATGCATTGCAAGAATCATTCCGTTTGTATTAGAATTAACCGCAAGGCTAATTACTTTTTTAGAATCAGTGGGAAGACCTTTGTTCATGAATTCTGAAAATTCGTTTTCAAAATTTAAAGTAACTTTACCAGTTGTAAGCCATCCTGATCTTATTACTTCGAGAACTGCATTTTCTTCTTCGTGATTAATTGAAGGTTTTGAAAATGGAACATTTTTTTTATTTAATTCATTCATAACTATTTCCTAAAAAAAATTATATTTCTGAATAATTTTCTAATTGCAAATTGGGAATTGTTTTTAATAATAATTCTCTTAGGTGACTTCGGTTTCTATATTTTGTGTAATCTATGTTTTCTGAAGCAACACATATTTCTTTTAAATCATTGATCAATTTATTAAGATCAAAGTTTATTGGAAGAGAAGTCAATTTAAGAATTTTTTGATATTCTGTTTGTTCTGGTTTTTCTTCTTCTAACCAAAGAGGTTCTGTAAGTCGTTCACCTTTTCTTGCTCCTGTAAAAAGAATTTCTATATCTTTGTATGGTTCAAGACCAGAAAATGAAATAATGTGCTCTGCAAGATCTTTGATTTTAATTGGGTCACCCATGTCTAAAAGATATGAAAAACCATTTTTTCCAACTCCACCAGTTTGCAATACAAGGGAACAAGCTTCTGGAATTGTCATAAAATAGCGTTCCATTCCAGGGTCCGTTACAGTAACAGGACCTCCATTTTTTATTTGTTCCATAAATAATGGAAGAATTGAACCTCGAGAACCTAGAACATTTCCAAATCTAACAAACATAAAATCTTTTTTTAGCAGTGTTGCTTTATTTGCTGCATCTAACAAAAGTTTTTCACATAAATATTTTGATACACCATAAACTGAAACTGGACTTACTGCTTTATCGGTTGAAATTAAAACGAATTTTTTTACATCAAATTTTAAACTTGCATCTAAAAGATTTTTTGTACCAAAAACATTGTTTTCGATAACGGCAACTGGATTTTCTTCCATTAGGGGAACATGTTTGTATGCAGCGCAATGAAAGATAACATCGCATTTTGTATGAGAAATTATGTAGTGAACATATTCTCTGTCTTTCATATCGCCAATAATTGGAACTATTGTAGCTTTTTCTCCAACACCTTCTTGTTGTAATAATTTTAATTCACGATTAATTTGATAGATTGAATTTTCTCCGTGCCCTAAAAGGTAGAGTCGTTCAGCACCACCTGATAAAAGTTGTCTACATAGTTCAGAACCAATTGAGCCTCCAGCTCCTGTAATAAGTACTCGTTTTCCACGAAGATATGCAAGGCTTTCTTTTAATGATATTGTGATTGGGGTTCTTTGAAGTAAGTCAAGAGGATCTATATCTCTTGTTTGAACAAAATGGGCAGTTCCGTTTACAACTTGGCTAATACTTGGTAAAATTTTAACCTTTTTGAAGCCTGATTTTGCTAAAGATTCATAGATTGATTTTATTCTTTCAACAGAGGCACTTGGAATTGCAATAATTGCATTGTCGGAAGATGTTGGGCGTAGAATTTTAGTAATTTCTTCAATAGGACCTAAAACTGGAACTCCATCAATATCTTTTCCGATTAATGATTTATTGTCATCTAAAAAAGCTGCGATTTTTCCAAATATTTTTTTTCTTTTGATATCTTGTGCAATCATTTGACCTGCAAATCCTGCACCAATAATATAAAATCTTGAATCTTCTTTTTTTATCATTTAAATATTATCCTAATAACAGGAAACCCCTCATAATAACTATATCATACAATAATGCTTTCTTCAATTTGAATTTTAGCAATTTTTTTCCTAAACTATGATTTTTAACTTCCGATATTTTAAGAGTAGGTTGAGGTTTTTATGAATTTGTTAAAAAAAATGACAATTATATTTTTAATGATTGTAGGGACTAATGTAACTGCTCAATCAATTTCACTTCAGATAATTCAAAAAAATGGTTCTGATAGTGTTGTTTTTGATGCATCATACTTAATTGAACAATCGATAATGGATTATTTTTTTGAACACGCGTACATAGTGTCAAATTCCCCTGTAATAATTCAAAAGGATAAACAAGAAATAAAAGTTGAATTGCAAAAAGCCTATGATTCTGCACAAGAAGGATATTTAGATTACATAATTGAAGCTACAGTGTATTATAATTTAAAAGATTCAAATAATCCTGAAGAAGCTCTTATGGAAAATATAGAAAAAATCGAGTGGAATGTTTTATTACTTTCTGATAAATCGGTAATATCAAAAGGTAGTGAAGTTCCAAAAAAATATAGAAATGATGATGACAGTTTAGTTTTTTTTGCGAATGAAATTGCTAAAAAAATTGAAAGTGAAATTAAAACAAAGGGTGGTCTTAGATGAAAAAAATTATTAGTTCGGTATTAGTTATTTTTTTTGGGGTTGTTTTTATTTTTGCAAGTCCTTCTCTAGATGGTCGTGCAGTTGTTGCAGAAGATGGCGAACTTCCTAGAGGTTTGTTTGCAAAAACTGTAGGATATTTACCTGGAGATACTATTAGTGTAACTAATCCTACAGATGGGAAAAGTGCAGAAATTTTAGTTATTGGAGCATTAGACCCAACAGAAGGGATTGCAATTTTGTTAAGTCCTGAAGCAGCAAACTGTTTGAAAGTTGAAAAAAATTCAGATATGCTTGTAAAATTGACAAAGCGTTCATCAGATTTAGAAGTAAATGCTTATGGAACATGTGTTTTAACTTCTTCACCAGATTCTAATAAACCTACAGAAGAAGTTGTCGAAGAAGTAGCAACAGGCGAAGTTATCGAAGAAGTGGCAACAGGCGAAGTTATTGAAGAACCACTTCCTGAAACTAAAGCTATCGAAGAAGTAGCAACTGAAGAAGTACTCCCAGAGTCAGAAGTTATAGAAGAAGTAGCAGCTGAAGAAGTTATTGAAGAACCACTTCCTGAAACTGAAGCTATCGAAGAAGTAGCAGCTGAAGAAGTTATTGAAGAACCACTTCCTGAAACTAAAGCCATCGAAGAAGTAGCAACAGGCGAAGTTATTGAAGAAGTACTCCCAGAGTCAGAAGTTATAGAAGAAGACTTTGAAGCAATCGTATTAATTCCAACAGAAGAAAATCCACCTGTAGTTGAAACAGTCGAAGAAAGTGAAGAAGTTGTAAAAGAAAAATCTATCGAAGAAGTTACAGAAGAAGATGCAACGGATAAAGTAATTGAAGAAGTAGTTCAACCAAGAGAAAAATCAACTTCGAAAAAGATGATTGTAATCGAAAAACTTGAAAAACAAAAGTATTACATTCAGATTGCAACATATAAAAATATTCAAAATGTTGATAAAATTTATGACGAATATGGTGAAAAGTATCCTGTTGTTGTAGAACAAAGAAAAGATAAGAATGTTGTTTTAATTGGACCACTTTCTGTAGATGAATATGGAACAGTTGTACAACGATTTAAATCATTTGGATTTAAGGATGCATTCATTAGAAAGGGGAAATAGATTTTAGTATATTAACAATGTAAAAAAGCGGTCTGTCGCCGTAAAGGTGCAGCACTTAGAAAAGTATATCAATAATAAAAAAGCGTGAGATGTAATTTAATCATTTTACGCTTTTTTTTGTTTTGATTTGGAACTATCTTTGTTAAAATTGCCTAAGTTTAAAATTGTTCTGAAGTAAGCTTTCCTAGAATTTATTTTAAGTATACTTAAAAAATGGAGATGGGGGGAATTGAACCCCCTTCCGAAATAATAACACAATTACGTCTACAGGTTTATCGGTGCGAGGTAATTGTCGGGAAACGGTAGCAGCACCACAAGCGTCGTCTCCTTATTTTGAAAAAAGTCCCTTATAATGCTCAAACTCATTATAAAGCTAGCCTTGGTTTGTGACAGTAGCCCTAATTGCTCAAAGCGGTGCAATTAAAGTACCGGCTCATTGCTACTTACGCAGCAAGAGCAAACTGTGAATTATCTTCGCCAGTTAATTTTTTTCGTCTGATTAGGGATCAGGCAATGAATCCCACCTGCAATAAAAGCATTCATTAAATCGTCGAAACCGGTACACCCCCGATAATTAAACTTTTATAAAAATAATATATATGTTCTTAAAAGTCAATAAAAAAATTAATCCTTTGAATATTTTGTAGTAAAATAAGCAAGAGAAAATCCAATAGCAAGACAAAGAATATTTGTGAAAATATTTCTAAAACAGCATGTAAATCTTGGAAAAATAATGTACGCTGAACCAATTAATAATCCTAATATTACTGAATAAGTATAATTTGGAGCTTTTTTCAGCAAAAATGAAATTAATTTTGCACCAACAATTAAACCTGTTATAACACCAAGACCAGTTGGGATAATTATATATAGTGAAGTTAAAAAGGTTTCTTTTACAAAAAATGCACTAATTGATAAAATAATGGTTGTATAAATTCCTAATGTGAGTAATAAAAGTGAACCACTAATTCCTGGAACAATCATTGCAATTGCAGCGAGCATTCCTCCAATAAATAGTTTTGTACATAATTGTAAACTTAATGGAGGAAGAGAGGTTTGAATAATATCTTTTGAAGTTTGATTTTGTAGAACGTCAAAAAGAAATATTGCAAAAATACCAAGCAAAATGCAGAGTATAATTAAAACTTTTTTAGTTAAAGAAAAATTTGTATTATTTTCTTTTTTTAATGAATAATTTAGTAGCAATGGAATACTTCCGATGATTAATCCTGTGAATACCATATTAGTTTGAATAGGGAAGTTATGATATAAAATTGTAATAGCTTTGCTAAAAAGAATAATTCCTAATCCTATTCCAATA
>JAZUSR010000147.1:0-14584 GCA_045606765.1 Treponema sp. | reverse complement strand
GGTTGGGTATTTATTTGGGATATGGTTGAAACTATTAGTATTAAGCGTTCTGAGCTAATTTCTAAAAGAATTAATAAACTTCAGTTATATGATGCTGATATTAATTTTGTTTTTGATGAATAAAACAAATTTAAAATTTGTAAAAGATGATTGTAATTTTATTGCAACTGTATTATTTACAGCATATGATCTTGCTAAATTTGAAAATTTAAAAAATAAATTTTATTTTATTCAAGGGTTTGAAACTTGGTGGGCAAAAACAGAAGAAGATGTTTTAAAATCATATAAGTTGCCACTTAGAAAGATTGTTATTTCAGAGGGATTATTAGAAAAAGTAAAATTAGCTGGAGAAAATGCAGAATTAATATATAATGGTTTTAGTTTTGATTATTTTAAATTAAATAATCCTATTGAAAAAAGAAATCCATATCATATATGTATGATGAATCATTGGGATGATGTAAAAAGAGTTGAAGATTCTTTTGCAGCACTTGATATTGTAAAGCAAAAATATCCGGATTTAACTGTTAATATATTTGGAGTTTCAGAGCGTCCTCAAAATTTACCTGATTGGTATCATTATTATCAAAAACCAAATCAAGTAGATCATAATTTTGTATATAATGATTCAGCAATTTTTATTGCAGCTAGTAGATCAGAGGGAATGGCATTGCCACCTGCTGAAGCAATGATTTGTGGCTGTGCACTTGTGTGTACGAATATCCCTGGTTTTTCTGTATACGCAAAAGACAATAAAACTGCTTTATTAAGTCCTATTTTAAATCCAAATGCTTTGGCTAATAATATTATCAAATTAATTGAGGATAATGACTTAAGAATTAAAATTGCAAAAGCTGGAAATGAATATATTAAGCAATTTACTTGGGAAAGAGCATTTACCCAATTTGAAAAGTATATTCAATCTTAATCAGTTTTGCAGTGAATGATAATTTATATCTACAGGAGCACACATGGTAAATATAATTCTAGCGACTTACAACGGAGAAAAGTATATTGAGCAGCAACTTTTATCTTTGATGGCTCAAACATATACAAAATGGAAATGTATTATTCATGATGATGGTTCTAAAGATAAAACTGTAAAAATTATTAAGAAATATCAAAAGCTTGATTCTCGCTTTGTTTTAATCGAAGATAAAATTAGTAATAAAAATGCAGGTAAGAATTTTTTACATACATTAAAATTTGCTAAAGCTGATTACTTTTGTTTTTGTGATCAAGATGATATTTGGCTTGATAATAAATTGCAAAAGTTGGTCAATGCTATTGAGAAAAAAGATAATTCAATTCCTCAGGTTGTTTTTTGTAATGCTCATTGTTGGAACTGTTCGGATAATTCAATTTCTGGAAATGCAACTCTTGCTTTTCCCACTGATGTTGAAAGTTTGCTTTTTTTAAATTGTGGCATTCAAGGTGCGTCTGCTATTTTTAATAAAAAGATGAAAGATTCTATTTTAATTCCTCTTGAACATTGTTCTATGCATGATTGGTATCTTACAATGGTTGGTTGTACTTTTGGTCAAGTTGATTATATTCATGAAAATCTTATGCTTTATCGTCAGCATTCAGCTCAAGTTACGGGGCTTACAGATAGTTCAATGGTTGTAAAATATCAACAGGCATTAAGGCGAAAAAATCCTATTGTCAAAAAAAATTGTTTAGATAGTTTAAAATCTTTTTATTCTGTTTGGGAATCGTCTTTGAATGAATTAGATAAAAAAAATATTTTACAATTTATTCAACTTGAAAATGAAAACTTTTTTTCTCGTTTAATTGTTTTATTAAAAGGTAATTGGCGCATTTATAATTCAAAATTTAAATTGATTGTAAAATTGTTTTTGCGTCCTTTTATTGGTGAATAATTATTTATTTTTTGATTCATAGTTTTTACTAAGGAGATTCTTTAAAAATGGTAACAGTTTTTACACCGACTTATAATCGTTCGTATATTCTTCCTGAATTATATAAAAGTTTATGTAAACAAACTAATAAAAATTTTGAGTGGCTTATTGTTGATGATGGTAGTACTGATGATACTCAAAAATTAATTTCTAAATGGGCTTCTGAAAATATTATTAATATTAAATCTATCGCTATTAAAAATGGAGGAAAGTCTCAAGCAATTAATGTAGGTGTTGAATATGCTTTGGGGAATTTATTTTTTATCGTAGATAGTGATGACTTTTTAACTGATGATGCTATTGAAAAAATTTTACTTGCAGAAAAAAAACTTCCAAAAAATATTCCTCCTTTGGCTGGTTTTTATTTTCGTAGAAAAAATTCAAAAACTAATTATGTTTATAATTCTGAATTTAACGAGCTTCCAGACTTTGCAACTTCTTTAGAACTTGCTTTTTTATATCATCAAATTTATGATAAGGCTGAAGTTTTTTATACTGATGTTCTTCGTAAATTTCCTTTCCCTAAAATCAAAAATAATAAGTTTATTCCAGAAGCGTTAGTTTGGTACCGAATTGCAAATGCAGGTTACAAACTTTGTGTAAATACTGATGTTATTTATTTGGGGAATTATATTGAAGATGGTTATACAAAAAATTTTACTTCTAATTTGAAAAAAAATCCAAAAGGTTTTATGATGTATTATAAAGAATGTCTTTTTTATGAAATCATTCCGCTTAAAAATAAAATTAAATATTTTATTCGATATATTCAATGTTTAATTTTTTCAATTGGTAGGTAAAATGAAAAGCTCAAATTTAATTCCTAAGAAAATTCATTATTGTTGGTTTGGAAAAAATCCCTTTCCTGAATTGGCTATTAAATGTATCGAAAGTTGGAAAAAATATCTTCCTGATTATCAAATTATTGAATGGAATGAATCAAATTATGATGTTCATAAAAATCCGTATATATCTCAGGCTTATGATGCAAAAAAATATGCTTTTGTAAGTGATTATGCTCGTTTTGATATTTTGTATGAACATGGTGGTTTGTATTTTGATACTGATGTTGAAGTTATAAAGTCTTTTGATGACATTGTACAAAAAGGTCCTTTTGTTGGAATTGAAACTCCAGGTAAAATTAATGCTGGTTTGTGTTTAGGTACAATTCCAAAGACTTCGATTTATAAAGAGATTCTCGATTCTTACAATAACTCAACTTTTGTAAAAGAAGATGGGTCTTTAAATTTATATACTGTTGTAGAGCGAGTTTCTGAAATTTTTTCAAAGTATGGTTTTACTAACGAAAATAAATTTCAATTTGTTCGTGATACTAATGTTTATCCAATTGAATATTTTTGTCCAAAAGATGTTAGAACTGGTGCGTTGAATATTACTGATAATTCTTATTCAATTCATCATTTTGATGCTAGTTGGGTTGAACCTTGGCAAAAAAAAGTTCAAGAGAAAAAATTTTTAATCTATAAAAAATATGGTAATAATGCTTTTTCAAAAGTAATTTATATTTTTTATCATGTTTTGATGGCTATAAAAAATAATGGCTTTTTTAATGGTTTAAAATATTGTAAGGAAAAAATTTTTTCATAGTTTTTGATTGTAAGGAATTTTAAAATGAAAAAAATATTATTTGTTTCAAATACTGCAAATTTCTCAAAATTCAATAAACCTTATATGAAGTGGTGTTCTGAAAATGGTTGGCAAGTTGATTATTGTGCACCAAATGATGAAGTTGTAACAGAGTGTGATAATCACATTGTTTTGCCAATTCCACGAAGTCCTTTTTCAAAGGGGATTTTTAAATGTATTAAACAACTTCGAAAAATTTTGAATCAGCAAAAATATGATGTAATTCATTGTCATACTCCGATGGGTTCTGTAATTGCTCGCCTTGCTTCAAAAAAATTATTTAAAAAAAATAAAATTAAAGTTATTTATACAGCTCATGGATTTCATTTTTATAAAGGGGCTCCATTATTAAATTGGATTTTGTATTATCCTGTTGAAAAATATCTTAGTAAGTTTACAAATGTTTTAATTACAATCAATAATGAAGATTTTCAAATTGCTAAGAAAAAGTTTAAAACAAAAGAGATTCTTTTTTCCAATGGTGTTGGTGTCGATTTGAAAAAATTTAAGCCGTTAGATTCTGTAGAAGAAAAAAATAAATTGCGTGTTCAAAAAAATATTGGCAAAGATGATTTTGTAATTTTGTACATTGCAGAATTTATTCCTCGAAAAAATCATAAATTGATTTTTGATATTCTTCCTGCTTTAAATGAAAAGATTAATAATTTAAAAGTTATTTTAGTTGGGAAAGGGGAGTTGCTTGAATTTTATCAAAACTATGTTAAGGAAAATAATATTTCGAATGTAGTTTTTACTGGTTATTCATCAGAAATTAATACTTATTGTAATTTGGCTGATATGTTATTAATGCCAAGTTTTCAAGAGGGATTACCAATTTCAATGATTGAATCTATCGCAACTGGACTTCCTGTTGTTGCTTCAAAAATTCGTGGACATGTTGATGTAATTAAATCAGACAAAAATGGTTTTTTGTGTGATTTGTCTGATTTAGGGTTTAATACAAACCATAAAAACGGACGAGTCAAGGCCTTGAGCAAAGCGTGCCTTGACCGGACGTATTTAAATTCTTTTGTAGATGCTATTGTCAAATTGTACAATAGTCCTGCTCTTAGAAAAGAAATTTCTTCTAATAATATCCAAAGGGCAAAAGATTTTTCAATCGATAATGTTTTAAATAATACAACTTGTGCATATTTATAAAATTTTCTAGTTTGCTCTTTGAATATATGTTTGAAGTGGGCGAAGTGTAATTTCTACACGACGGTTTACAGCTCTTCCTTCTGGTGTTGTGTTGTCGCCGCCTTTTGCAGGTTTTGTAGCTCCTTGTCCTCTGTATGTAAATATATTTTTAGGAAGACCTTCTTTGATTAATGCGTTAATAATTGTCTGTGTTCGTTCAATAGATAGGAGCATTTGGTTTTCTGGTTGTCCAATATCAGCTGTGTGACCTTCTACGAAAATTGTAAAACTTCCTTCGCTAAGAGCATCCTTTAATAGTTTTGCACAATCTTTTATTCGTGGAATTTCTTCTTTTAATAATTCAGGACTGTTAGGGACAAATTTTAAGTTGTATAAAAATTTAAATCCATCAGGACCTTGTTCAATTGCATCTGGTCCAAGTAAATCTCTAATTGGGTAGAGTTTGATTTTGTTCAATGCTGTGTAATAAGCTTTATCTTTTAATGGAGCTGATACATCATAAATTAAATTTTCTTTGTCTAGTAAAATTACGACTTTTCCTTCTTTGAGCAAATCTAAATTTTCTGGAATTGAAATTATTTTTAAGGCATCATCGTTTTTGATAATTAGGTCACTTCTATTTTTGCCAAAAGTTTTTTGTGCTAAAATTCTAAGAGGTTCGTTTCCGATGATGGCAGAATATCTTGATTCATCTTCTGAATAATCGTAATGACAAATTCCTTGCGTTTTTGCTTTTTGTGAATCTACCATATTTTTTTCATAAATTAATTCCATTTCGTCTGAATAGATTTTTGGAAAAAAGCATGGTTCAACTTTTCCATTTAAAAATTCTCCATGGACAGGAATTGAACCTCGTGCATCAATGATAATTCCAGTGTATTTTTTTGAAGAAATATAATTTATTGATTTTTTCAATTTGTATGGACTTGTATGTTTTACGAGCAATGATGAAATATTTGATAGTTGTATAGAATTATTTGTTGTAAAATCTGATGAATCTTTTTTAAAAAATCCCAATGTGGATTTTGAATTTAAAATGATTGTGTTTAAATTATTATATGTAATTTCTTGATCTGTAATGCAGTCTCTAAGTTTGTTGTTTGAGTCTACATTTAATGTGAGTAATGGGTCTTTTATCAAATCAGGAGTGCGTTCTTTTATTTTATTAATTGCTGTTGTTTTTCCTGATGGCATTTTAATATTTGCTTTATCAACATTGAGATTTATATTTGAGTTGAATTTTTTTGTTACCCAATTTACTTTGCTTGTTGATTCTAAAAGAGATTTTTCTTGTGCGCTAATTTGAAAAACTAATGCAGATAAAATTAACGCGAAAATTATTTTTTTTCTTACTTTCATTTTTACTATGCTCCAATAAAAAAAGTCTATTCCTTTTTGATTATCGGAAATTTAATTGAGAAATTTTATATTTTTCAGTTTAAAATCTTCATTGCATTGTATTTTGCACTAGAGCATATCGCCGATATAGATTCCGGCCCATTCCCATGTTCCATGAATTTCAGGATCTGCCGGAAAGTTTACTTCTCTAAAGTAAAAATACCAAACTGGCATTGTTGTCCATCCTGTAGTTCTTAAATATGCTTCATTTGAAGTAGGGCCTGGAACTAATTCTTTATCGTAGCTAATTCTGTTTCCATGCATGTAATTTGCCATTGAAAAATCAACTTGTCCTGATGTTGCGTTTTCATCTTGCTTCCATGATACTGCAAAGAAATTTACTTTTGATCTGTATGTGTCTAATTTTTTGGGCTGGTATCTAAAGATTGCATCTTTGATTGCTTTTTCAAGTGCAGGCAATGTTTTGAATGTCCAGTTTTTTGGTGAATCATTAAAGTCGATTAAGTTTTTTGCATAGTTATACGCATCAGGGATGTCTGAAATTTGAATTGATGCTGAATCTGGTTGATCAAGAAACATTTTGTATGTACGAAGAGCTTTTTTCCATTCGCCAATTGTTTCGTATTCTCTTGCAAGTCGAACATACATTTCTGTAATACTAACCCTTGATGGGAATCTATTTATAAGTTGATTAAAGTATTTAATTCGACTTGTAGGATTTTTATTAATTTTGATTAAATTTTCTAAGCATAAAAAGTGAATTGACTGACCTTGAATTTCCAAGTCTTTATAATTTTTTATAATTCGTTCAAAATAAAATTCTGCCATTGGCTCTGAATTTGTTTTCATGTATGAATGGGCAACCATTAAAAGCCAATAGGCATTGAATTGGTCAGATGGGTTTTTATGAATCCAATCAGTTAGGTAAACAATTAATTGTGTGTGTTGTTCGTGTTGTAAAAGTGTTGTTGCGATTTTATTTATAATTCCATACTTTGCTTCTGCTGATAAGGCACTATTTTCTAAAATTTGTTTCATTTCAGTGATTTCTTGCTGATAATTTGAACTTGTTTCTTTTTTATTGATACAATTTGTAAAGAAAGTTGTTATTAGTATTAAAAGAGTTATATTTGCCAATTTTTTTAAGTTTCTTTTCATATTTTTACTTTATCATACACTTTTGTTATTGGCAAGATTACCTTTTTTATAGTATTCTATATAATAATCTTTAATGGTGGCGTATAATGGCTGATAAAAATAAATTTTTCAGGTCTCTTTTGGCAATTGGTTTTTTATTTTTTTTAACTGGGATTATTTTAATGCTCATTTTACCTGCAAAAAGGGTAGATAGTTTTTCTTCATTTTTCTTTTTGTTTTTAATTATTGTTTCAACTTTTGTTATTTATATGTCAATTATTTGTAATAATTATTTGTTTTTATATTTGGGGTTAAATTTATTTGTTTATTCCATTGGAGCTACAATTATAAAAATTAATTTTTTAGAAAGTGAATTAAAAAGACTTTGGCCTATTATGTTAATTTCGTTTGGAATAACTTTAATTCCTGCAGGTTATCTCAAAATGAAAAAATTTAAAACTGTATATATTGTTCCTGCGACTTTTTTAAGTATCCTTGGAATTGTTTTTATGCTTTTTTCTTTTAAGATTATAAAAGTTTCTTTTGGAACTTTTTTTAAATATGCATGGCCTGTTTTATTGATTTTGGCTGGTTTGTTTTTAATTATCTATTATTTTTATTCACAAACTTCAACAAAAACTTTGCTAGATGATGATTTAGAATTGGAGAAAGATGAAAATTAATAGGCTCAAAAAAAAGTCAGCAATATTTTTTATATTTTTCCTCTCATTTTCTTTTGTTTTAAGTTGTCAAAGTGCAAATAATGATTTGATTAATTCTGAATCAATTGAATTAATTTCAGCATCAAATTCAAAAAAGAAAAAGAATTCTAAAGTTGATCGTAAGTCAAAGAAAAATAAAGATACAAAATCTGAATCTAATGTGGAAGTTACTTCAAAATATGAACCTTCTGGCGATACTTCTACGGTTGAAGAAAATGCAAAGATTGATATTTCTAATGCAACTGTTGTTTCTGTAAAAAAAGGTAGTGATGAATATTTTTCTTTGATTGATAGTGATGTTTTAAAAGGTATTAAAATTGGTTCACCTCAATCTATAAAAAATGCTCTTGTAAAATTTAAAAAGGCTGAAATTGAATATACTGATAAAGATTTAGAATTGATTAATATTGCTAATTCAATTATGAATCTTGTTTGGAAAAATGATGAAGGGTTGGGAATTTTGCCAAAGCGAATTCCAAAAAGTAATTATTTGGGAATTATAAATTCTGTTCGTTCTGGTGTATTTGAAAATCGCTTTCCAACGAAAGATTTCTTTTTACTTGCCTTGCCAAGTATTGTAATTCTTTCTGATAGTGTAAAGTCTTCAATTTATCCTCAGATTGAACAATCTTTACTTGAGGCTCTTAAGATTGAGTCAGATTCTGTTTTATGTAATTATTTACTCGGTGTTTTATACGAAAAACAGGAAATGTTTGAAAAAGCTATTTACTATTATGATTTGGCTACAGAAAAAAAATCAGTTGTTTATGAAATTTATTTATCTAAAGCAAAGTGTCTTTTGAAATTAAAAAAGTATGAACAAGTTTCAAATATCCTTGATAATTTAATTATACAGTATCCATCTGATATTAATATTTTAAAACTTTATGCAAATGTTGCTCTTTTGTTAAAAGATTATCAAAAAGCCGAGCAATATGTTTCTCTTGTGTTGCAGCAAAATCCGTCTGATTTAGAATTTGTTTTATTTAGAGCAAAGATTTTTGTTGAAATTGGGGAATATTTAAAAGCATCGTCTTTGGTTGATGTTTATGCAAAAACTTATCCTACAAATCGTGAGTGTCTTTTACTTCGTTCAAAAATTCAAAAAGAATGGAATAAAAATATTTCTCTTGCGATTATGTCAATTGAAAAAGCGCTAGAACTTTATCCTGAAGATTATGATGTAGTTTTGTATGCTGCTCAACTTTCTGCTGAATCTAATCAAAAGATTGCTGGTAAGTCAGTTGGAGAACTTGCAAATATTATTTTAGATCGATATCCAAATGATACTGAAGTTTTGGGTGTTTATGCTCATGCTTTGTATAATGAGGGAAAATTTAAAGAATCCTATGCTGTTAGTAAAAATCTTGTTAGTTTACCAGCTAGTTCTCGAGATGCAATTTTTATTCATATAAAAAATTGTATTGCTCTAAAGTATAATGATGAAGCATGGAATTATGCATCATCATTATATTCTAAGGATTCTTCAAATTCTGAAATTATTCAGGCATATATTGATGTTTTGATTAGAACAGGAAGAAATCAAAATGCTTCTCGTTTGATAAATTCGTTATTATCAAATTCTCCATCTTCGTTGATGAAAAGTTTTTTATACTACGAACGAAGTTATTTACAAGGTACAGAAGCTGGTCAATTGTCGGATTTGCGTTCGAGTTTAATTGCAAATCCTCGTAATTCAGATGCTCTTTTTAGGATGTATCAGATTTATTTAAGGAGAAGAGATTATCGAAAAGCTCAATATTATTTGAAGCAAGTTATTTCGTTGAATCCAAGTAATGAAAATTATATTAAATTGAATTCAGAACTTGAATCATTGTTAAAATAATTATGTAAAATATTCATATAACTTCCTATATATTCACAATTTTGTCGTTGACCAATGACTAAAATCTATGATATTCTTTATTAATAAACTAAAAAAAATAGGAAGGATATAATATGTCTTTTGTAAATTTATTACAGACTGCAGCAGCACCTGCAGGACAAATGGGTTCTCTTGTATTTACAATAGTAGCCATGATTTTAATTTTTTACTTTTTCTTGATTCGTCCACAGAAAAAACAGGAAAAAGAAACAAAAAAAATGCTTGATGCACTTAAAAAAGGCGACAAAATTGTAACAATAGGTGGAATTTACGGAACAATTTTTAATGTTACAGAAAGCACTGTTGTTATTAAAGTTGATGATAATACTAAAATTGAATTTTCAAAAACTGCAGTTTCTCGAGTTATTGCAGATGAAGATAAAAAAGTAGCTGAAAAAAAATAAGTTAATACATAATTTGGAGATAAAAAATGAGTAAACGAAGTCGTTTTCTTATCATTTTAGGTGTATTGGGATTATGTTTATATTGTCTATGGCCATCATTAAATTGGTACTTTTGGACATCAAAAGATGAACAGAAAATCGCCCTTGGATCACTTGAAAAGATTAGAGATTATTCAATTGAAAAAGCTGTAAAAGCTGCAACTGAACTTGAAGGTAAGGTTTCTGCAAATCCATCTGAAATTGTACCTGAAGAATATAATTGGCTTGTAAAAGAATCAAAAAACAATTATAAAAAGTTCAATCGTAAAGCACCTGCTCAGATGACATTATCTGATATGATGCGTGGTTTTGGCTTTGGTTATAATGTAAAAACTGATGAGCAAAAGAAAAATGCTTCAAAAGAAATTCATAATAATTTAGTTTCATTATTCCAAGATAAATATCGTAATGAAATTCTTAAAAATAAAAAATATTACAACAATTCTGTAAAACTTGGTCTTGACCTTGCAGGTGGTGTAAATGTAATTATTCGTGCCGACTTAGATGCTGCTGTTGCTGCAAAAGGTGATTCACTTAAAGCAGAAAATGTTAGTTATTTTAAGCAACAGGCTATGGCAAATGCAATTGAAGTAATTACTGGTAGAATCGATAAATTTGGTTTAACAGAACCTGTTATTCGTCAGCAAGGTGAAGATAGAATTTATATCGAAATTCCTGGTGAAGGACAGAATGAATCTTTGAATGCTATTATACAGGGAAAGGGGTTATTAAACTTTAGACTTGTTGATGATGAAGCAACTCAGGCTTTTTATCAGTATTTTTCATCACATATTGCTGATACTTTTGATGAAAATGGCAATTTAAAAGATCCTTCAATTATTCCTGCTGATTGTGACTTGTTAGGTTATTACATTAAAGATGATTACGGACTTGACCAATTCTATCAGTATATGGTTGTTAAAAAAGAAATTTCTCTCGATGGAAAACATATTAAATATGTAATGGTTTCTTCTGATAAAATGGGACAGACTGGTGTTGACCTTACTCTCGATGTAGAAGGTGGAACAATTATGGCTGATGTTTCAAGTAAGAATGTTGGAAAAAGACTTGCAATCATCAGTGATAACAAAATTAAATCAGCTCCAGTTATTAAACAGGCTCTTGGTGGACAAGTTCGTGTAGACGGATTCGGAATTGAAGAAGCTCAAAACTTGCAAAAAGTTTTGGAAACAGCTTCTTTAGATGTTCCACTTGAAATTGAAAGTCAGCAAACAGTTGGAGCTTCTTTAGGAGCTCTTTCGATTGAACAAGGTAAAAAAGCTCTTATTATCGGTCTTGCATTGATTATGATTTTTATGCTTATTTACTATAAAGGAGCAGGAGTAAATGCTGTTGTGGCTCAGGTTCTTAACCTTTATATGTTGTTCTCTGTTCTTTCTGCTTTTAACTTAACATTAACATTGCCAAGTATTGCAGGTATGGTACTTACAATCGGTATGGCAGTTGATGCCAATGTAGTAATTTTTGAACGAATCAAAGAAGAACTTCGTTTAGGAAAAAGTCGAAAGGCTGCTATTGATGCAGGTTTTGATGGTGCTCTTTGGGCAATTTTAGACTCGAACATTACAACATTTATCGCTGCTATGTTCCTTTCTATCCTTGGAACAGGTTCTATTCAAGGATTTGCAGTAAGCCTTGCAATTGGTGTATTGTCATCTGTATTTACAGCATTGTTTGTATCTCGACTTATGTTTGACTTTGGAACTGAAGTTCGTAATAAAGATAAAGTAAGCATTAGCTGGAGGATTAAGTAATGAAAAAGAAAATTGAATTTAGTAAGTTTTTTCTTCCTGCTTGTATTATTAGTACATTGTGTATTCTTGTAGGTGCATTTTTCTTTATAACAAAAGGAATGAATTTAAGTATTGATTTTAAAGCAGGTTATATCGAAGAAGTTGAAATTAAATCTTGTCCTACAACAGAAGATGTTCGTAAAACATTATCAGGCTTTAATGGTGTTGCTGTTAAATCTGTTGGTTCTGAAGATGATGGATTTTTCCAAGTGCGTATTGGCTCGGATAAAAATGGATCGTCTTTGCTTGATGATATTAATGCAGAATTAAAGAATAAATATTCAGAAATTAATATTCTTAAAACTGACTTTATTGGTTCACAGCTTTCAAAGACATTGGGATTTATGTCAATTGTTCTTTTGATTGGAACAATGATTTGTATTTGGATTTATGCTGCTATTAGATTTAAATGGGACTTTGCGTTAGCGTCGATTATTGCTTTGATTCATGATGCTTTAATTATGATTGCTGCTTTTGCAATTTTCCAAGTTGAATTTAGTACTACTTCTATTGCTGCTGTTTTAACAATCATTGGTTATTCTATCAACGATACAGTAGTTATCCTTGACCGTGTTCGTGATAATGTTCAAAAGCTTGAGGTTAAGACATTTAAAGATGTAATTGATCAATCTTTGTCTGATACATTGAGCCGTTCAATTATTACAACTGTTACAACAATGTTTGCAGTAGTTTCATTATATGTATTTACAACAGGTTCAATCCATGACTTTGCATGGGCATTAATCATTGGTTTGATTAGTGGATGTTATTCATCGCTTTTCATTTCAAGTGGATTTATTGCTCTTGTTCGTAAAAATTGGAAACCTTCTTATGGAATGAATCCTTTTAAACCAAAAGAAGTTAGTGTTCAGTAGTTTGTGAATGTTTAATTAATTTTTTTAAGGAGGAAAGGGCGGTTATTCGTTTTTTCCTCTTTTTTTTGTATTTTTAATATAGAGATTTTTTTATGAAGATTATTAAGGCTGATACATTAGGTTATTGTATGGGTGTGCGTCGTGCTGTTGAAAGTGCGGAAGTTGCTCTTAAAGAATATACAGAAAAAAAGGTTTATTCACTCGGCCCTTTAATTCACAATCCTGTTGCTTTAGATGAACTTGAAGAAAAAGGATTGAATACTATTCAAGAAAATCAGCTTGATAGGATTGAAAATGATTCTGTTGTAATTATTCGTGCCCATGGAGTTAGTCCGATTGTAAAAAAGACTCTTGAAGAAAAAAATATTTCTATTATTGATTCAACATGTCCTCGTGTAACAGTAAGTCAAAATAGAGTTGCTGAATTTTCTAAAAAAGGTTATTCAATAATTCTTGCTGGGGATAAAGGCCATGCTGAAGTTGAAGGAATTAAAGGATATTGCCAAAATAATTTTTATTGTGTTCAAAATCTTTTAGAAGCAAAAAATCTTCCAATTGAAAATACTCAACAAAATTTTTTACTTTTGAGCCAGACAACTTTTAGTTTGACTGAGTTTTTAAATATTTCAGAATATCTAAAGACAAAACTTTCTAATTTGGAAATTATTAACACTATTTGTCCAGCTACAAAACAACGCCAGGATGCATTAGAGAGATTATGTAATTCTGTAGATGGAATTATTGTCATCGGCGGAAAAAAATCTGCTAATACAATTCGTCTTTTTCAAAAAGCAATGACTCTTGTTAGTAATGCCATTCATATCGAAAAATCTTCTGAAATACCATTATCGTTTTATAAATTAAAAACTATTGGAATAACAGCTGGAGCAAGTACTCCTGACAATGTAATTGAAGAAGTTATCGAATGTTTAAAAGATTCTCGTGGCTGAACTTTGAATAATATTTCTTAGACTGTATAGTGTAAAAAAAATTGAAAAATTGTAGGAATAAATTTATTTAATTTTCCTGAAAGTTGTAAAGTAATTTTTTTATATTTTTTTTCTACAATTTATTGACAAAAAACAATCTCTGTTATATTTTTTTTTCATCAAATAAAAAAATAGGAGACTTTTATGCGTGTAATAATTCGAAATGATTATGACGAATGTTCAAAATGGGCTGCAAATCATATAGCAGCAAGAATTAATGCTTTTAGTCCGACAAGTGAAAAACCATTTGTAATTGGTTTACCTACTGGTAGCACTCCGCTCGGGACATACAAGGAATTAATTAATCTTTATAAGGCGGGGAAAGTTTCCTTTGAGAATGTTGTTACATTTAATATGGATGAATATGTTGGTTTAGATGAAAATCATCCTCAGAGTTATCACTATTTTATGTGGGAAAACTTTTTTAAACATATTAATATTAAAAAAGAAAATGTAAATATTTTGGACGGAATGGCAAAAGATTTACAGGCTGAATGTGATGCTTACGAAAAGAAGATTGCTTCTTACGGTGGTATTAAATTGTTCTTGGGTGGTGTTGGTTGTGATGGTCACATTGCTTTTAATGAACCTGGTTCTTCTTTGAGTTCTAGAACTCGTGTAAAAACTTTA
>JAZUSR010000146.1:0-1798 GCA_045606765.1 Treponema sp. | reverse complement strand
CCGAACAATATGTTCTTCAGGAATTAATAACCTTCAATAAAAATATTTATTATTATTCAAAAGAAAATTCCACTCTTGAAATTGATTTTATTATTCAAAAAGAGAATGTGTATCCACTTGAAGTAAAAGCTGAAGAAAACTTACGTTCAAAAAGCTTAAAAACTGTTTATGAATCAAATCATAATCTAATACCTTGTCGTTTTTCAATGGCCGATTATAGAAAAGAAGAATGGATAACAAACGTTCCCTTATATCTAGTAAGAGAATGGGGATTGAATTGTGAATAAAAACTAATAAACTTCAAGGAATGAATTTTACAAAAAACTGGTCATTGTGAAGTGTAATCTATCTTAAAATATGCAAATCCTCTTATCTACACATATTCACCACTTTTTTGATGTTTTTTTCAGAATCAAGTTTTTTTCGTTCTATAAAAAGTTTTACTGTATTTCTGTGAACTCCGTACAGTTTTGCAATCCGATTTATGCTAATTCCTTGCATAAGCATTATTGTAGTTCCAATTTCGGCGCCGTCAAGTTTTGAGTTTTCGCTGGTTTTTCCTTTGGGTCGGCCAAGAATCATTCCTTCTGATTTTTTACGTTCCAAAGCTTCTTTTGTTCGCTGACTTATGAGATTTCGTTCGATTTCCGCACTCAACCCAAAGGTAAAAGCCAAAACTTTTGATTGAATGTCGTCTCCAAGCCGATAGCCATCTTTGATTGTCCAAACTCGAGCCCCAGTTTCCATCAGTTTATTCAAAATTGACATAATCATAAAAAGGCTTCGCCCAAGACGGCTCAATTCAGAGCAAATTATCAAATCATCCTTTTGCACCCGGTCAAGAAGAGTTCCAAGTTGTCGCCGCTGAGGTTCTAAAGTTCCGCTGATAGTTTCTTCAATCCATTCATCAATCTGAATTCCATTTTTTTGAGCAAAATCTGTAATCTCATAACGTTGATTTTCTACAGTTTGCTTGTCCGTACTCACACGAATATATCCATAGTTCATACTATATATATAGACAAAAATTGTAAAATTTATGCAATTTGAGTGGAAGAATTTTATTTTTTGCACAAAATCAGGGCAATTTTAATACAGTTTGAACCTAAGTAAGGGCAGTTTTTAAAATAAAATCGTAAGCTTGAGATATTTTTTAGGAAAACAAAATGCTTAAAAAATCACGTTTTGAATAAAGAATTCTTATTACAAAAACAGTGTTATTTTCGATTCTATAAAAAATTGAATAATTATTTGCAAGAACAAAACGATAATCAGTCGCAAATGGGACGTATTTTTGAACAGGGATTCCACTTTCAGGAAAAATTGATAAATCTTCATAGGTTGAAATAATTTTATTAAGAGTATTTTTTGCTGCAATTGGATTTTGCAAATCATTTTCGATGTAGGATTTTATCTCTTGTAAATCTTCAATTGCTTTAGGGGAAAGTTTTATGGTGTATTCCATTTATAATCCTAAAATTTCTTTTACATCTTTTGAATTAATCCAACCTTTTTCTTTTGCAACTTCTTCTCCTTTTGATAATTCCGAGAATAATTTTACAGTAGCACTTAATTTTTCATATTCCTTTATAGTAAGAATAGCGTAAGTTCCTCGTCCATTTTTTGTCAAAAAAACAGGAGAATCTTCGGTTACATTTTGAAGAACTTCATTATAGTTTCGTAAATCTGATACAGGTTTTATACAAGGCATAGCAAACCTCTTTTTCTTAAAAAATTTCGTAATATCTTACGAATAAAATATCGTTCATTTTTACATATAAGTCAAGTCTAGATTGAG
>JAZUSR010000145.1:0-7214 GCA_045606765.1 Treponema sp. | reverse complement strand
GACATTTTTAAAATTACAAGAATATACAATTTATCTTTTTCGTGGAACAATTTTAATTTCTGTTTTCTTTTTGTTATATATTGTTAATACCAATGATAAGAATGAATTTAAAATAGCATGGATTTTGCCAGTTTTGATAATTCCAATCTTTGGAATAACATTTTACTTTTTCTTTAAATATAATAAGGGTGGAATTAATTTAAACAAAAAAATTCTTTCAATAAAAAAATATTCATCGGAATTTTTACCAACGGAAAAGAAGGTTCGAGAGATTTATGATGATTTTCCAGAGGTAAAGGATTTAGCAAGTTATTTGAATCGATATGGAAAATATCCATCGTTTAAGGATACAAAAACAGAATATTTTTCTTGTGGTGAACTATTTTTTGAGGATGTTCTCAAAGAATTGGAAAAAGCAAAAAAATTTGTTTTTATTGAATTTTTTATTGTAGAGCCATGTCAAATTATGGATAGAATGCTCGAGATTCTTTCAAGAAAAGTTGAAGAGGGAGTAGAAGTTAGAATTTTATTTGATGGAATCGGATCGATTGCATTGTCATCATCGATGTTAAAAGATTATTTTACTTCTTTTGGCATTAATTCAAAAGTTTGGTTAAAAATGATTCCTGTTATTAATACTGGGTTTAATAACCGAGATCATAGAAAAATTATTTCTATAGATGGAAGGATTGCTTACACTGGTGGAATTAATATTACAGATGAATATGCAAATATAGTTTCAAAACGATTTGATTATTGGAAAGATGCTGGAATAAAAATTGAAGGACCTGCTGTTCATACTTTTACAATGATGTTTTTAGAGCAGTGGAATGTACAAAATAAAAAAAATCAACCTTGTGAGGATTTTTCAAAATTTATTTCAAAAAAAGTATTACTCGAAAAAAAATCTAAGGATAGAATTAATTCCCTTGTTATTCCTTATGGAGACGATGCTTATAATAATGAAGAGATTGGTGAAAATGTTTATAAATATATTCTTTCACATGCAAAAGAGAAAGTTTATATAATGACACCATATATTATTATTGATCAGGGAATGATTGATGAATTAATATTTGCGGCAAAACGTGGAATTAAAGTTGAGATTATTGTTCCACAAAAATATGATCATTTTGTTTCATTTTGCGTTGGAAGGAATTGTATAAAAACTCTAATAAAGAATGGAATAAAGGTTTATGCATATCAATCAGGATTTATTCATTCAAAAACATTTAGTGCTGATAATAAAATGGGAACAGTAGGTTCAATAAATCTTGATTATCGAAGTTTTTATCATCATTTTGAATGTGGTGTTTTTATGTATAAAAGTGAATCAATAAAAGATGTTGAAAAAGATTTCGAAAAAACAAAATTACAATGTTCTGAAATAACTTTTGCAGAATATAAAAAAATACCGATTCATATTCGGTTGATTGGATGGCTTTTTAGAATAATTGCACCGTTAATGTAGAATTTATATTTTTTTTGTCACCCCAAGACCAAATAGCGCAAAATCTAACTTGCATGGGTCTCCTGGAAATATTTGTTTAGCAATGGATGTTAATTCTTCTGCGTATTTTCTTGTAGCAGTTGCGTTTTTATGAAGTAAGTTTAGATTTTGCGCTTCTTCTAACACATGAACATCCATTGGAATAAGTAAATCATTTTTTGAATACCAAGGCCATAATCCAATATCGACTGGGGAATTAGTTCTGACCATCCATCGTAAAAACATACATAATCTTTTTTTTGCCGATGATTTTGTTGAAGGAACAATTTTACAATTTGGGAAAAATTTTGGAATCAAATCTATTAAGTTGATTTTTTCAATCTTGCCTGAAGAAAAATCTTTGCATGATAAAGCTTCTTGATATTTTGTGCTAAAAAAAATTCCTAAACTTTTTTCACTTAAAAGAATTTTATGTAATTCAAAAAATAAATAATAGAAATCTTTGTAAGAATAAAATCTATAATATTTTCGATTGTCCGAAATAGAAAATATTTTTTCAAAATCAAAGTTTTTAATCCACTTATAAATTCCGCCAGAGGAATCTGCTTGTTCCATGATAAATTTAATTTTGGGAATAAATTGTTTCCGATTTCCAAAAGAAAGAAGACTTGCTATAAAAGAACAAAGTTCAATATCTTGTGGATTTGAATAATAATAAATAAATTGGCTAGGATCATCTTTTAGAAAATCTTTTGTTTCAAATTTTTTTGAAAGAGTTTTTAATTTTTTAATTGTTTCAGGTGGAATGTTTTTCAAATTGAATTTACCTTTTATTTATTTTTTTCTAAAACGAATATAAATTCTTTTACATGAATATTTCTATCGTTTAGATTTCTACTTCCTTTGAATGTGTTGTATTGAATTTGATTTGTAGAAACAGAACCATATTTGTTTAACATTGAATTCATTTGGTCAAAAGAAATAAAACCTTCCGAGTTATAGGAAATGATAAAAAATTTGGAATCAAGATTTTGAATAATTTCTTCGAGAGAAGAAAGGGCAACATTTCTTTTGTTAAAATCAGAATGGTTCCAATTTGATTCAATTCCAGAGATTTTGCTTATTGGATTTGTGATTTGATTTTTAAGAATTAGATTCAACATAAAATAGTTTGAGCCATAAGGATGTTGATTATAAGGAGGATCAAGATAAGTTATATCGATTCCTTTTAATTTTTTAGAAAGTTCCACTGTATTTTCTTTATAAAGTTCAATCTCAGAATTGAAGTTAGAAAAAATCGGAGTTTTTAATTCTATCGTTTTTAAAATTCTCGAAAGCGCATTTTTTCCGGCGCCTCCGAAAGTTCCAATGCCAGTTTGTTTGTCTTTATAAAATCCTTTGAACACGCCACTTGTATTTGTATGAATTGATGCTTCAGTAATTAATGGGGCTAAAAAGAATTGTTGAAAATCTTTTTCTACAAATTTGTCGATAAGTTCTCGATATGTGTCAATGAGAAGAGCATTTTCTTTTGTGTAAAATACACGGTCTGATTTTGTTATGTGTTTTTCATCTTTTGGTGAATAATTTTTTGAAATTAAACCTTCGATTTTTTGGGAATTTGCAGAATCAAGGATTTTGTTTTTTAGAAATTCATATTTATTAAAATCAAATTCATTTTTATTTGTTAAATAACAGGAATTGATAATATAAGAATAATTTTCTAAATCATTGCAAATTAATTTTGTAGAATGTTTTTTTAACATTCGAGCGACAATTCCAGAACCAGAAAATAAATCTGCACAAATACATCGGTCTTTTTCAAGTTTTGCTTTGATTGTTTTTACTTGAGTTTCAATGTCATAAATGAGAGAGCGTTTGTTTCCAATGTATGTAATTATTTGTTCTGTTAAAAAATCTTTATTTTCTTCCATGGTAAAAAATTCCAAAGATGAATTTTATTTTAACATAAAGAATTTTTTTTGAACATAGTGAATCAGTTTTTATGAATGAGTTTCTTACTTGAATAACTTTTTAATTTCGTCTTCATATTTTGCAACAATTTTTGGTCGTATCATTTCTTGTTTTGCAGAAAGTTCTTCTCCAATTTGAAAACTGTTTGGAAGTAAAACAAAGGTATTAATTCGTTCACAACTTCTAAAACCATTTGTAACACTAATTAGTGAATGAATTTCTTTTGAAAATAAAGAATTGATTTCATTTGTTTGTAGCAATGATTTATAATCAGAAAATGAGATTCCATTTTTTGATGCGAAATCGGTTATAAAATCTTTAGCAGGGACAATTAGACATCCTAAAAAGTTTTTATCTTGTCCAAGGACAACAGCGCTTTCAATGAAATTGCTAGCAAGTAGTTGTCTCTCCAAAACAGCAGGCTCAATATTTTCTCCACCGAGTAATACGATTGTATCTTTTGCCCGACCAGTTATTTTTAATTCATTGTCGAAAGTTAATAATCCAATATCACCAGTGTTGAGCCACCCTTCATTATCGATAATATTTTTTGTTAAATCTGGTCGGTTATAGTAGCCTTTCATAAGATGTTCAGAGCGAGCAAGAATTAAACCTTTTTTTCCAGGTTTCAATGGAGTTGAATTTTTGGGTTGCCCATTTAAATCTTCAACAATTTTTAATTCTACAGAAGGAAGAACTGAACCAACACAACCTGGGCGAGGTTTTTTATAATTTCGAATACATAACATTGGTCCAGTTTCAGAAAGCCCATAAGCTTCTAGAAGGTTAAAACTAATTGCGCGATAAAAATCATTTACTTCTTTTTGCAACGCGCCACCACCAGAAAGAGCGATTTTAATTTTTCCACCTAATTGGTTTCTAATTTTTTTGAATAAAAAGAAATCAGAAATTTTATGAAGTGGCCATAAGAGAATAAAAGGAATTATTCCCGTTAGAAAATCTAAAAAGCGAGATCTTCTTTTTGTTTGGCATATTAAACCTAAAATTTTGTCTTTGCAATTTGCATAAGCTTTTGCAGGAGGTAGCAAAATATTGAAAATTGTGTAAATGAATTTTCCACGCTTTTTTATTTTCTTTACAATATTTTTTTCTATTGCATCCCAAAGTCGAGGAACTGCACAAATCCATGTTGGATGGATTTTTTTCATATCTGCTACCATTACTTGAGGAACAGGCTTTGAATATGCAATGTTACATTTTAAAGTCAAAATGAAATATTGAACAACTCGTTCAAAACTGTGCCAAACAGGAAGAACGGATAACCAAGTTTCTCCTCGTTTGCATGGAAAAAAATTATGGATTACTTCACATTGTGCTAAATAATTTCGGTGAGTTAGCATTACTCCCTTTGGAGTTCCAGTTGTTCCAGATGTAAAAATGATTGTTGCTGTGTCATCTGGGGCAGTAAGTTCCATTTCTGATTCAAGTTGAGATTTATACATTTCAGGATTTGAAGAAAATAATACTTTTCCTTCTGTTAGTAAATCCCCAAAATATAAAACTTTAATTTTTGGATTGTTTATAATTTCAGGAGAATCTCGATGGGATTTTTTTAAAATAATTGCAGTTTTTAATTTTGGACATTCTTCTGCTTTTTCTAAAACTTTTTCAAGCTGGTGAATTGTTTCAAAAAAGCCAAATTCGCATTCCGCAAAAGAAATTATAAAACGAATTTCAGTTCCCATTGAATCACATCCACGGGGAACATCGACAGCACCAAGAGTTAAAAGGGCATAATCGGTAAGGGCCCATTCTCGGCAGTTGTCAGAAATTAGGGCAACATTTTGTTTACGAGTAATACCTATTTTTTTAAGAATTAAAGCAAGAGAAAGAATTTCTTTATAGACTTCTTTATAGGAAAAATTTATAAAAGTTCCTGATTTGTCTTTTGAATATTGAAAAACATCGTCACTAAGTTCTTGGACTCGCTCTTTTAAAAGCAGTGCAAGATTTTTTGGGAGAGATTTATCAAATGTAAATTTAGTCATTCAATTCTCCAGAATTTGAAAAAGTGTAAATAGGTACTTTATGACAATATCACAAAAAATGTCAAATTGCAATAGTAGATGTGCTGGAGAAAAATGAGATTAATTTTCTAAAATTCCGTTTTTGTTCCATCGAAGAAAAGTTTTGTACCCAAGTTTTGCATACCAGTAAGGGACTCCCGTCCAATGAATGTAACTTAAATCGAAGTTGCGCTCTTTTAGAATTGATGTCGCATTTTGAACAAGTTTTAAACCGATGTTTTTTCGTCTAAATTCTGGAGTTGTTCCAACACAACCTGGTCCTGCGATTTTTTGTCCAGAGAAATATTTGAATTCTTCTAGCAGGCAAAAACTTACGATTTGTTCATTTGAAAAAGCGCAATAAATATTTTCGATTGAATCTTTTTTAAAAAAATCAACCCAATGAGGGACTACTTTTGAAACAGAAGTAAGAAGTTCTTCAAAGGAATCTTTTTTTGAAAAAAGTCTAAATTTAATTTCTGGAGGTGTGTAGAGTTTTAGTGAGTCTTTTGAAAAAGATTTAAGATCAAGAATCATCTCATCAAATGTTTCTAAAGATTGAATATTTTGGATGTATGGTTGAGAAAAAAAATCTGGTTTTTGAAAAGAAAAAAAGTCAGTTGGATTGAAGTTTAGCATAAGTTTTCCCTTAAAGTTGTTTAGTTATACAAAATTTTAAACACGTTTTCTCGGCCGCAAAGTTTTAGGGCTTCTTTTACAAGATTCATGTTTTCTCTTTTGTTAAATTGCAAAAGGGCACGTTGTAAACGTCGTTCGTGACCGCCTTTTGCAACATACACTTTTTCAAAAGAGCCATCATCATTTTTTGCCCGTGGATTAAGTTCTGTCCAATACATGCAAGTTGCAAGGCTGCCTGGTGTTGGGTAAAAATCTTGAACTTGGTCTGGAACAAATCCTGTCTTTTTTAAATAAAGTGCCACATCAACAGCCGCACTTAAATCTGCTCCTGGATGACCTGCAATGTAATATGGAACCAAAAATTGTTTTTTGCCAAGTTTTTTGTTTATTCTCTCATATTCATCAGAAAATTGTTCGTAAACTTTGTGGGTAGATTTTCTCATTAATCGAAGCACGTTGTCATTTACATGTTCTGGAGCAACTTTTAATTGACCACTTATGTGATGTTTGCAAAGTTCTGTAAAAAATGTTTTGTCTTTGTCCATCATCAAATAATCAAAACGAATTCCTGAGCGAATAAAAACTTTTTTTACATTTGGAATGCTCCGTAGTTTTTGCAAAAGTTCAACGTAATCAGTGTGGGAAACTTTTACATTTTTACAAGGATTCACTCCAAGACAATCTTTGTTTTTGCACGCTCCATTTATTTTTTGATTTTCGCAAGCGTCATTTCTAAAGTTTGCAGTTGGCCCCCCAACATCGTGAATGTATCCTTTAAAATCTTTGTCTTTAGTCATTTTTGTAGCTTCTTCAACTAAGCTGTTATGACTTCGTGATTGAATTCGGCGTCCTTGATGAAAAGTGATTGCACAAAAACTACATGCCCCAAAACAACCGCGGCAACTTGTTAAACTAAATTTTACTTCTGAAAGAGCTGGAATTCCAGATTTTCCATTTGCTGCAAGTTTGTCGTACATTGGATGCCATTTTCTTGTAAAGGGAAGTGAATAGATTTTGTCCATTTCTTCTGTGGAAAGTGGCATTGCAGGAGGATTTTGCACAACAAATCTTGAATCAGTTTTTTCTATTAATATATCTGCGTTTATGGCGTCTGTGTTTTGTTC
>JAZUSR010000144.1:0-1814 GCA_045606765.1 Treponema sp. | reverse complement strand
ATTGCTTTGATGCAAGCTGTTTTAGCAATTGTTCAAATTTGTACAATTCAAATGTGGAATGGTCATGATAATGCTGAAGGTGGGGAAAATAGTGAAGGAACTTTTACACAAGTGTTTCTCTTAGGACAAAACCGTTGGCTTTACTTTCATTTTTGTGTTATTGTGCTTATGAAACAAGTTGTATTTTATGGATTTCAACTTTTTTTGTTAAAGTGTTAGGGGCATCTGAACAAATTGGTGCGGCTGCAAGTTCTGCTTTTTTTATCGGAATTACATCTGGAAGATTTATTTCAGGATTAATTTCTGATAGAATTGGTGTAAAGAAAATGATTTATATTGGTGCCTTTATTGCACTTATTTCATCTGTAGTGCTTTTCTTTTCTAAAAACATTCCATTGTCTTTTGTGATAGCAGTTTTAATTGGAATTGGTTGTGGCCCAATTTATCCTTCGATGATTCATCGTACGCCGCGTCGTTATGGTTCGAATAATTCTCCAAAGATTATTGGTCAACAAATGGCAACTGCATATGTTGGTTCAACTTTATTTCCAATGATTTTAGGAAATATTGCAATGTACTTAGGTTTTAAAATCATTCCGATTGTTGGAATAATTTTTATGCTTACTTTAATGATTTTTACTTTTATTATTGAAAGTTCTAGTGTTCAATAATAATGTTTTTAAGTCTTTTTGTTATTTTATTATTTAATTTATAAGTATTTTTATTTATAATAAAATATAGCAAGGAGACAATAATTTATGGATTATTTATTTTTTCTTCAAAATTTAAGAGAAACTCTTGTGTCATGGGTTTCTCTTTTGTTTTTATTTATTTCTGAATTTGGGGTAGCTTTATCTTTTCTTATTCCTTTTGTAATTTATTGGTGTGTAGATAAAAACGCAGGAAAGAAAATTTTATTTGGTTATTCTTTTTCTCTTCCATTAAATGATTTTATAAAAAATGTCGCATGTGTTTATCGTCCATGGATTAAAGATTCTCGACTTCATATTTACGAAGGAGCAAAGTCAACGGCTACAGGTTATTCTTTTCCGAGTGGACATACTGTAGGGGCTTCTTCTTCTTTTTTTGGAATTTGGTATTGGCAAAAAAGTCGGAAAGTTATTGCAGCATTTTTCTTTATACTTCCATTTTTTGTTGCATTTTCGAGAAACTGGCTTGGAGCTCATACATTGATTGATGTTTTAGTTGCACTTTTAGAAGGTTTTTTAATTGTTGTTTTTTTAGGAAAAATTATTGAAAAATTTGATAAAGATGGATTTGATGTTATTTTTTTAATTTTATCTTTTGTTATGATAATAATTTTATATTTAATAGTATTTTTAAAATCTTATCCAATTGATTATTTACCAAATGGTTCTATTGCTGTTGACCCACAAAAAATGAAATATGATTTTATAAAATCTACAGGAATTTTTTTAGGCTTTGTAATTTCATGGGTTTTAGAAAGACGAGTAGTTAAATTTGAGGTTCCTAAAAGTTTTTATCAAAAAATAATTGTTGGAATAATTGGAATCGCAACAATTGGATTACTTTTATATGTGATTTTTCCATTTATACTTTCCGGATGTCAAAAAGAAGTTAGAGGTTTTATAAAATATTTTTTAACTTTAATTTGGGCTACTTTTTTATATCCACTTATTTTTAGTAGAGTTTTAAAAAAATAATTATAAATTATTTTAATTATGTGATTTTTCCATAACAAAATAATTTTAAAATTTTTTATTTATTGGAAATGTAAACTAAATGAATTTAGATTGTTTATAAGTATAGAAAAATTGAATATATGGAAAAAC
>JAZUSR010000143.1:0-20302 GCA_045606765.1 Treponema sp. | reverse complement strand
ATTAATATTTGAATCAATAGTTTCTTTTTCTTTTGTAAAATCAAAAGATTCATATTTATTGACTAATTTAATTTTTGACAAAATGTTTTTATTAATTGCAATTGGAGTTTCTTCTGTTATGGTAAAATTTATAAGGACAGAAAAATATCCTGTTGAATTGTCTTCGTCGAATTTTAATAAATTGATTGTAGAAACTTTACTGCGTAAATCAAAAGAAAAAAATTGTAAAAAATCATAGAAGTTATTATCATTTTTTGTAAATGAATGAACTTCATTGTCTTTTAAAGTTCCGTTCCAAAAATCTTTTGATGAAACTGATTTTTCAATTGTTTGAGAATCTATCCCATATGCATGAGTCAAAAGCATCATTCCATGTACAGGACAAAAAATTCCTGCATGATGTAAATTATTGTCTTCACACCATTCTTGAAAAGAGAAAAAACTTTTATTATTTGCCTGAATTGCTTTTGCAAGTAAACCAGTTCCTTTGGTAAATTTTGAAGTTGTACCTTGGGAACTAGTACTTGAAATTTGAGACATTAAACCCATTATGATAAACCAAGTTCCTGAAATAATTTTTTATAAGTGACAAAATGTTCGGATTTTGCGAATTCTGAAATTTTATCTTCAGGAAGATTCTCTAAAAGTTGATCCATATATGATAACACAGATTTTATATCTTGTTTTAGATCAACAGGAATCTCATTATTGTTAGAATTATTAAATTCTTCAACAGTAGGACTTGCTGTTATATCTTCTTTTTCTAGTTTTTCTTGTGATTCTTCTGGAAGATTTTCTGTAGTAATATTTAGAGTTGTATCAACTTCAGGAATTGATGAAGTTTCTTCAATGTCATCAATCTGTTCAATTTGATCTACAATTGTTTCATCGATATCAGCTATTAAAGTATCGTTTTCAACTTCATCAACTAAATTAGAGTTATCAACTGAATTATTTTCTAGAGTAGAATCATCAAGTAAGTTGTTTTCTGTATTAGCATCAAGTGACAATTCGTCGTCAGTAATCATTGTATCATCTGAAATATAATCAATTTTTTCAACAGTTAAATTATTATCAAGAGAATCGCTGTTGTTAAAAATTTCATCAATTACAGTTTCATCACTATCATCTTGTGTGCTAAATTCGACTTCTTCTTGAGTTGAAGAATCTTCAAAATTTGATACTTTTGGAATTTCGATTTCTTCTGGAAGTTCGTCATTATTATTATCTTCTTCAGAAACGAAAATCTTATCATCATCAAAAATATCTTCTTCATTGATAATTGATGTAAAGTCATTATTTGAGTCTTCTGCAATGTCTTCTTCAATGATGTTTGAATTAATATCAAGTGTATCATCGGTTGTAGAAATTTCAATTGTATCGATAGAAGATTCATCTTGTTCTGAAAAATTATTTGAAATATCAAAATCATCTAAATCTTCATCTAGTGAAATATTTTCTATTACATCAGGAATCTCAAGTTGTTCATCGTTTTCAATAACATCGATATTGTCAGAAAGAGTAGCTTCTTCTATAACAGGTTCATCGTTTTCAATAACATCGATATTGTCAGAAAGGGGAGCTTCTTCTATAACAGATTCATCGTTTTCTGGAACTCTGCTATTGTCATCAAGGAATTCTGCTGTGTTGATTATGTTGTCAAGTTCATCACCAGAAAGTGCAATTGTGTCATCTTCATCTTCGTCTGAGAAGAAACCTGAATTTTTATTTTCTTCACTATGCGAAATGTTGATATCTGATTCATGTGATTTAAAATCTGCAAAATCTGATTTTAATGTTTTTAATTCAGAGCGAAGAGATTGAAGTTCGCCAACAAGCTGTTCAATTATTTCTTGACCTTTTGTTGAAATTTCTTCAGAAGAATCTTGTTCTTCTTCTGGTAATTTTAATTCTTCTTGTTCGTCAGTTGGTTCAGGTTTTTCATTTTCTGTAGTTGCAATTTTACCTGAAACTATATCTGCCATTGATACTTGTACATCATTATCATCATCAACGGAAACTTTTAAATCATAGTCAATAATTTCTTTTTCTGTATTTGATTCAGTTAGTTCTGTAACTGCGCTTTCTTGATCTTTTTCATCAATTCCAAATTCTGAAAGGTCTATTGATTCTGTATTAATCGATTCCGAATCTTCAAATGATTCTGAATCAAAAGAGTTAGAAGTTGTAGAAGTTTGTTCAGTTGATTCATCATCTTCGATTTGAATTTCTGAAACATTTTCGTCAAAAGAAAGATTTATGTTAAGAGGTTCTTCGTCAATAATTTCTTCTTGAGTTTGTTTTTCGTTGCTTGGTACATCCATGAAATCTGACGCATCCATAAATTCACTTATGTCAAGTTCATCAGAACTAGATGATGCTATAAAATCACTTGAAACATCAATTGAGGCTGTGCTATCTGATGAATTATCATCTGATAAGAAATTATCTAAATCAATTTCGCCGTCTTCCATTGAATCAAGGTTTAATGAATCTGTATCGAGGCTGATATCTTCAGTTGAGACTGTGTCTTCAGTAAAGTCTACGATGTTATCTTCTTCGATGTTGATATCTTCAGTTGAAATTGTGTCTTCAGTAAAGTCTACGATGTTGTCTTCTTCGATGTTGATATCTTCAGTTGAGTCTGCGTCTTCTGTAAAGTCTACGATATTATCTTCTTCGATATTGATATCTTCAGTTGAGACTGTATCTTCAGTAAAGTCTACGATGTTATCTTCTTCGATGTTGATATCTTCAGTTGAAATTGTGTTTTCTGTAAAGTCTACGATGTTATCTTCTTCAATAGAAATTTCTTCAGAGTTAGGTATGTCAAATGTTGTATCATCAATATCTAAATCGATATCAAGATCGTCGATATTAAGCTCATCAATTGAAGAGTCAAATAAATTGTTGTTAGTAGATTCTTCATTAGTATTTATATTTTCATCGATTGAAAGATTTTCTTCTAAGTCGTCAATTGCTTCTGTAATAGAATTGTTAAGTAAATCTTCATCTGAATTGGTTTCAGTAAAATTTTCTGTATCATCTATATTAATATATTCAATATCAAGGTTTTCATTTTTATCAAGAATATTTGATTCTTTAGTATCTTCTGTAGAGTCAATTTCTAATTCGTTAAAATCTGGAAAATCAATATCTAAAGAAAGTGATTCATCAAACATATCAGGACTGTCTGGGTCAGAATTTATGTCCATAGGTGGTTTTTTAACCCAAACTCCGTAGTTATCAAGTTCATTTGTATCGTTCATATTTTCCCCTTTAATATTGAAGAATGTTTAAGTTTTAAAATTTTATTCATTTATATATCGGCAGAGAAAGGTTATTTCTGTACCTTTTTTTTCTATTTACTTTTTTTATTATATCATGTTTTTTCAATTAAGGAAATAAAAAAAATGTCGATAATTTAAATATTATGAAAAGCTTAAAATATTTAGTTCCTGTATTAGTTGGTGTTTCTGTTTATGTTTTTATTTCTATGACATGTGGTTCAAGTGGAATGTGGGCTTTAAAGCAACTTTCTGAACAGAAAAGAGTTATTAGTATTAATGCACAAAATATGCAAGGATTAAATGAAAGCTTAAAATTGGAAAAAACAGCTATTCAAAATGATAAAGATGTTATTACAGCTTATGCTAGAAAATTAGGATATGTTCTTCCTGGTGAAAAACTTGTAAAAATCACAGGGTTAAAAACAGTTTCTGATATGAAATATGAAACTGGAACTGTTATAAAACGACAAAAAGTTTTATATATTCCTGAGTCTGTTTGTAAATGTTGTGGTTTGTTTGTTGGTTTTTTAGTATTTATCTTGTTTTTATTATATGATATTTCAAATGGAAAAATTTCATTAAAAAAGAAAAAGTACGAAACAATTTCGGGAATCCCTGTATATGATATGCCTCAAATCTAATGAAAAAAGTATTGATTTATGTGCAGAAAAACTTCTTTCTGGAAAAGTTGTAATAATTCCAACAGATACAGTTTATGGTTTTTCAGCGATTGTTGATGAAAATAAATTAACAAGTCGGAAAATTTATCAAATAAAAGGGCGTGATGAAAATAAACCTTTTATTCAATTAATTGGAAATCCTTTGGATATTTTTAAATATACTAATGATAAAATTTCTGATGATATTTTATCATATTGGCCAGGCCCTCTAACTTTAATTGTAAATAATAAAGAAAATAATTCAACAATTGCATTCCGTTGTCCAAATGATAAATGGCTAAGTTTGTTATTAAATAAAATTAATCTTCCAATTTATTCTACAAGTGTTAATCGCAGTGGAAAACCAATTTTAAATTTGATTGAAGATATTAAAAATGAATTTGAGTCTTCAGTTGATTTGATTATTGATGATGGAAATAGAATAAATTCAGTTGCATCTACAATTGTTAATCTTTCAAATGGAAAAGTTGAAGTTATACGACAAGGTGAATTAAAAGTTAATTAATTTATTTTATTCCATGTAACATGATTTTTTTGTTCTACAACATTACCGTCGTTATCTAAAGTAAGTGAATATTTGAATCCTTCTAGATTTCCAGATTCTGTAAGTATAAAATTCCATTGAATAGGTGAGGCTTTTTGTGAATATTCAAGTGCTTTTTGACGAGGAATATTTGGGTAAAAAGATGCGTTAAAATTTCCTTGTTGTGTGATTTTAAGTATTTTATGATTTCTTTCGTTAAGTTCGATGTTTACAGTGATTGACATTGATGCCCCGTTTGAAAAGATTACAAAGCCTCGTCCACTTCTCATTAGAATTATTTTTGTAATATCTTTTTCTCCTGTCCAAGTTCCACTTACTCCTTCAACAGTCATAGCAACTTCGTCAATTTTTGGAAAAGAATGTTTTTTAGTTGATTGAATAGTTGTAATTTCAAAATCTACGGTGTTTTTTAAAATTATATTAATAGAGTTTTTGATATCAGTTAATAGTTTGTAATAAGATTTGAAATTTTCTTTTAATTCGCTAGTTTTGTTGGTACTAAAATTTTTCGTATAAAGAGTGCATTCTAAATTTTCTTCATCAAGTTTAGTAATCTTTGCAAATAATCCAATTGATATTTGATCTTTTGAAAAAGAAGATGTGTCAATTAAATCAAAGTACGAAATAATTGTATTATTTTCAGTTTTATCTTTTGAAAGAGATTCAATTCCAGGTTTTGTATTGTCATAAAAATTTAGTTCAGGAATGATTCGTAAATGAGCACTGAATAAATTTTCAGAAATATTTTTTTGATTTTCGAGAGCTGGTGGTATTATTATTCCAAAAAAATGAAGGTCTGCTTTTTTGTTTGCTACTTGAGAAAAGCAGTTTGTTGATAAAGTGAGAGAAAAAATAATAATTGAAATTTGTTTTATTATTTTATTCAACTTAAATTAAACTCCAGTTTTTGTTCATTATATTTAATAAACAAATAAATAAAATTAAATGTTACGAATTTAAATCTTTTTTGAAATTTCTTTGTAAATCTCGATTTAAATCTTTTTCTTTAATTGTGGCTCGTTTGTCAAAAAGTTTTTTACCTTTGCATAGCCCAAGATTTATTTTGAGCTTACCATTTTTTAAATAAAAATCTAATGGAATAAGAGTAAATCCTTTTTCTTCGACTTTTCTTTTTAATCGCTTAATTTCATCTTTATGAAGTAGTAATTTTTTTGCGCGATCAGGATCATGATTAAAAATCGATGAATATGAATATTCACTTATATGAAAACCTTTTAACCAAACTTCATTATTAATAATTTCGGCAAATGAATCTAAAAATGAAATACTTCCGGAGGTAACAGACTTTACTTCTGTTCCCTTTAAAACTACTCCACATTCTATTGAATCTTCTATTGAATAATTAAATCTAGCTTTTTTATTATCTGCAATTTTTTTTATATCTGCCATATATATATTATAAACTAAACTATTTTTATCAACAAGTATTTATCTTTTTATTTTTATATTAATTTTTAAAGAATGTTTTAGTAAATTGCATTGAGTTGAATAATGTGATATAATATTGTTTATGGAAAAAAATAGTAATTTGTATACGCTTTCATATGGTTTTAGAAAGCAGTTTCAGCAAAAAGTTTTTTACACAGTTTTATATTTTTTATTTTTAGCAATTTTTATAGATTTGATTACAATATTTTTAGTATTCCCTGTTTATCAAAAATCAGATTCAATGTCTCCAGATATTCCAGGAAATGCTTTTGTTTTGTGTACTCCCATTGTAAATAAAATTAATCGTGGAGATGTTTTTTTAGTTGATAATACAGAAAATAATCAAAGTGTTTTATTTAATATAGTGAATAATGTTGTTAGATTTTTTACTTTGCAAAAGAAAGGTCTTGAATATGATTCAACTCATTTGAGTACTTATAAAAGTTTACGAAGAGTTGTTGGACTTCCTGGTGATATGATTTATGTAAAGGATTATATTGTTTATATTAAACCAAGTGGTGAAGATCATTATTTAACTGAATTTGAATTAACTAAAAAAGCTTATAATTTAGATATAAAAACTCTTCCTGAAAATTGGGATGAATCAACAGGGATAAAATCTTCAACAACACCATTTACTCTTGGTGTAAATCAATATTTTGTTTTAGCAGATAATAGATTTTCAAGTATGGATTCAAGATATTGGGGTGTTTTTGAAAAAAGTGATTTACAAGCAAAATCTTTTTTAATTTATTTTCCATTTAGAAAAATAAAGTTGCTTTAAGATGGACGAAATTTCTTTGTACATTCATATTCCATTTTGTAAATCAAAATGTAATTATTGTGATTTTTTTAGTAAATCAATTGATTGTTCATTTAATTTTTTTCAAGATGAATATGTAAATGCTTTATGTAATGAAATTTCATTTTATTTTTATAATAGTAATTGTAAGCTAAAATCTGTTTACATCGGTGGTGGAACACCAAGTCTAATTTCTATTTTGAATTTAAAAAAAATTATCTCTTGTGTTGAATCCAATTTAAAAAGAAAATCTGAGGATTTTGAATTTACAATAGAATTGAATCCAGATGATATTAATTATGAACTTATTACATTTTTAAATGAATCAATTGTTAATAGAGTTTCTCTTGGGGTTCAATCTCTAAATGAACAAACTTTAAAAAATATGAATCGTAGGGCAACTAAAAATAAAACATTAGAAGCGATAAAAATTGTTAATGAAAAGTTTTCTAAAAGGTTTTCAATTGATTTAATTGCAGGTTATCCAGGGGATACGATAGAAAATTTAGATAATTCGATTAATGAAATATTAAAAACAAAAGTTGATCATATTTCTCTTTATTCTCTTTGTATTGAGGAAGGAACTGAAGTATATAAAAAAATTAATTCTAACGAAGTTGATTATGATCAAGATTATTCAGATAAAAGTTGGATTTTTGCAAAGAACAAATTAATTAAAAATGGATTCGAGCATTATGAAATTTCAAATTTTTCAAAAGGGCAAGAAAATCAAAGTGTTCACAATTTAAGATATTGGAAGTTGCAAAGTTATGTTGGAATTGGAAGCGGAGCTTCATCGACGATTTATTTTGATAAAAAAAATAGTATTCGATTTACAAATACAATGAATATTGAAGATTATATTTTATTTTGGAAAAAAAATCAGGAGAGCGGTTTTAGTATTTTTGATTATGAAAAACTTCTTTTTTTTATTCAGCAATTAAATGAAAAAAAAATAGTTAATTTTGAATTAATCGATAAAAATACAGAACTTTTTGAATATTTGATGATGAATTTTCGATTAAAAGAAGGTGTGTCAAAAAATGAATTTCTTAAAAGATTTTCTTTTGATTTTGACAAAAGGTTTATTTACGATGGTTCTATAATAAAAAAATGGCTAGATAAATCCTTGCTTTTGAAAAAAACTACTTTAAATGATGTGAATTATTTTTTAAGTGATGAAGGAAGGTTGTTTTTAAATAACTTTCTTGAAGAATTATTAATTAATTTGTGATGATGTGTAATTAAATCGATGAAAAATTCCGATAATATATATGTAAGTTTTTATAAAAAAAATACTTGCAATTTCTCTAAAATAGTGTCATTCTATTATAGAGGGGAAATTTAAAATATGATCGAATTGAATAGGCTAAATGGAGCTGTATTCTATCTTAATCCACATCTTATTGAATCAATGGAATGTAAACCTGATTTAACAATTACAATGATGTCGGGTAACACAATCGTAGTTAAAAATTCCCCACAAGAAGTTATTGATAAAATTGTATGTTATAGACAAAAAATTAGTTTGGAGTCTCAAGAGGTTTAATAAATGGATATATCTACATTAATTGGTTTTATAGGTGGTGCTGCCTGTATTGTTATGTCTGTTTTGACATCAGGTGGTACTTTAGGTGGTATTTTTGACTTACCATCAGTATTTATGACAATCGGTGGATCTTATTGTTCTATCTTGATTATGTCTCCAATTAGTAAAGCTATTGGTGTTTTTAAAATTGCCGCTCGAAGTTTTAAAATTCCTGATTTTGGAGAAAAACAAATTGTTCAGAATATGGTAGCTCTTTCTGAAAAAGCTCGTCGTGAAGGTATTCTTATTCTTGAAGATAGTTTGGATGATTTGGAAGATCCTTTTATGAAAAATGGTCTTCGATTAGTAATTGACGGAACAGATGGTGCAGTTGTTAGAACTATTATGGAAAATGAAATGAGCCAAATTGAAGCTCGTCATATGGAATGGATTAATGTTATCAACCAATGGGCAGGTTTTGCTCCAGGTTTTGGTATGATGGGTACCGTACTTGGTCTTATTGGTATGTTGAATAACCTTGAAGATAAAAGTTCTTTAGGACCTAATATGGCGGTAGCTTTGATTACAACTTTGTATGGTTCTATGCTTGCAAACTGGATTTTAACACCATTAGGACAAAAGTTGGTTTCGCATAATACTACAGAAATGCGTATTAAAGAAATGATTATTGAAGGTGTACTTGCTATTCAAGCAGGTGAAAACTCTCGTGTAATTGCACAAAAACTTCTTACATATCTTGATCCTGTTACAAGAAAAGCAATTGCAGCAGATGTTTTAAAGGATTAATAAATGGCTAGAAAAAAAAGAGAGGCAGAGAAACCTTCAAAAGCGTGGATGGACACCTATGGTGATATGATTACGCTTATGCTTTGTTTCTTTGTAATGTTGTATAATCCGTCAGAAATTGATGTTACTCAACTTGCAACTATTACAGAAAGTTTACAAATGAATCAAACTGATTCACCAACTGGTGGTATGTCTTTATCTGCAGGCCGTCTTGCTGATTTAGGAAATATTGTAAGTTCTCTTCCATCTTTAGAAAAAGGAAAATCTCTTGGAACGACAATGAAAAAAGCCGTAAGTCTTTTTGCACCAGAGATAAAATCAAATAAAATTACAATTACAAGTGATGAACGAGGGGTTGTAATCTCTCTTGCTGCTGATTCTTTCTTTGAAAAAGGAAGTGCAGAGTTAAATATCGACGAAACTCGAGAAACTTTACTTAGATTGTCTGAATTTTTTAATAACCCAGATTTAAAAGATAGAAGATTTCGAATTGAAGGGCATACAGATAACACACCAATTTATCAAGTATATGAACAAAATGAAAAACTTACTGAAGAAGGTTTAGGTGAAGAAACTAGTCAAAATCAATTATTTAACAGTAATTGGGAACTTTCTTCACAGCGAGCTATTAATGTTTTGTATTATCTTGCCGATTTTGGAGTAGATGAAAATAAATTTAGTATTGCAGGATATGCAGATACTAGACCAAAATTTGATAATTCAACTCCTGAAGGGCAGGCATATAACCGTAGAGTTGATATAATTATTATAGACGAAGGACATTTTTAATGATACAATTAAATAAAATAGAATGTTTAGGAGGTAAAAAATGGCTGATGAAGATTTAGATTCAGAACTCGGTGATGACGCAGGTATGTCTTCTGGTCCTGCAAAAAAATCTGGAATGGGTGGACTACTTCCTACACTTTTAAAGTATATTGCTTTGGCATTAGGAGCAATAATTCTTATTGTTACAGTTGTAATTATTACAATTAATGTAATGGGTGGAAATAAAACTCGACAAGTACAGATTCCAATTAGTGAAGAATATAAAGAATATGCAGAAGAATTAGATTGGTATCAATCTTTAGGTGGAATTCAAGTAAAAACTCGTGATAATGCAAGTGTTGATATTAATGTTTTCCTTGGTTATCAAAAAGAAGATAAAGTTGCATCTGCAGAAATTTCTGCTCAAAAAATTCCAATTAGAGATTATTTGAGATATTATTTTGCTTCTAAAAATGCAGAAGATCTTACTCCAAATAATGAAGAAAGATTAAAAATTGAGATTCGTAATGAAATTAATGATACGATTTTACATAAATCAAAAATCAAAAAGATTTCATTTGATAAATTAACTGTTGTTCCACAATAAGGAATACTAATAAATAGGCGGCTGGTGAATGAACGAAATTCTGTCACAGGATGGAATTGATCAATTACTCTCAGCTATTAGTTCCGGACAGTCAGATGTAGATGACTATAAATCACCGGTATCTGATACACGAAAGATAAAAATTTACGACTTTAAACGTCCTGACAAATTCTCAAAAGAACAAATTCGTACAGTTCAAATTATGCACGAAACTTTTGCTCGTTTGACTACAACAAGTCTTTCGGCTCAACTTCGTAGTATGGTTCATGTACATGTTGCAACTGTAGATCAGTTGACATATGAAGAATTTATTCGTTCTATTCCTACGCCAACAACACTTGCTATTATTAATATGGATCCTCTAAAAGGTAATGCCATTCTTGAAATTGACCCAGCTATTACTTTTAGTATGATTGATAGACTTTTTGGTGGAACCGGTGCTACTACAACAGGTAATAATAAGCGTGATTTAACAGATATTGAACAGTCTGTAATGGAAGGAATTATTGTAAGAATTCTTGCAAATATGCGCGAAGCTTGGACTCAAGTGATTGACTTAAGACCGCGTCTTGGACAAATTGAAACAAATCCTCAGTTTGCACAAATTGTTCCTCCAAACGAAATGGTGGTTTTAGTAACTTTAGAAACAAAAGTTGGTGAAGAGGAAGGAATGATTAACTTTTGTATTCCTTATTTAACAATTGAACCAATTATTTCTAAATTATCATCACAATTCTGGTTTTCATCTGTACGACGAAGTTCTACAACTCAGTATCTTGGAACTTTAAAAGAAAAACTTTCTACAGTTGATATGGATGTTGTTGCTGAAATTGGCTCTATTAATTTACCAATTCGAGATGTTTTAGCATTGAGAGTAGGTGATACTGTCAGACTTTCAAATACTAAAGTTGGAGATTCTTTAACTTTAAGTGTTGGTAATAAAAAGAAATTTTACTGTCAACCAGGTGTAATTGGGAAAAAAATGGCAGTACAGGTTACAGGTAAAATCGAAAATGATGAACCTGAAGAATTTGAAGAACTTTCCGTAGAAGGAGAAGAAACATATGAGTGATGGTGCTATTTCTCAAGACGAAATTGATGCTTTACTTTCGGGCGTACAAATTGATGGATTAAATGCTTCTGGGCAAATTTCTAATGGGCCTTCAGCAAATATTGATGTTGTTGCTCTTGGAAAATTTGCTGATGAGTTAAAACAACCTTTAGTTGATAACATCAAACAAATGACGGGGGCAGAATGTACAGTAGGAAATGTTGTTGTTGAATCGTCTGTAAGAGATCAATTGCTTGCTAAATTACCTGAGATGGTAATTGCTGTTATGGCTGATTTTTCTAATGCTTTGTTAGGTGATCATATTTATATTATCTCTACTGAGTTAGCACAGAAATTAGTTTCATTAATTAATAAAGAAGAAGATGCTACTCTTGATGATATGTCTTTATCAATTGTTTCTGAAACTCTTTCGACACATACTAATGATGAAATTACAGCATTAGATAAAACTCAAAAATTCCCAGGTCTTGCATGTAATCCTGCTGAATCTGTTAATATGCCAAAAGCAATGGTAAGAATTCCTCAGAATTCTTTTGCTTTGTTTACATATCCAATTACTTTAGATGGTCAGCCATATACAATTTGGGAAGCAATTGCAGGTGACACTGCTGTTTCAATTGCTAAAGCATATGGTTCTGAATCTGATATGTCAACTGGTGCTCTTTCTCCTGCTGATATGGCAAGTATGCAAAGTTTAGCAGGTGGAATGCCAGGTATGAATCAACAGATGATGGGAATGCCTCAAATGGGTATGAATCAACAGATGATGGGAATGGGCCAAATGGGTATGAATCAACAAATGATGGGTTCTGGTATGCCAATGAATACTCCAAATGTTCAGTCACTTCAATATCCTAATTTACAAGGTGGAATGGTTACTAGCGAACAAGGAAATATCGGTCTTATCATGGATGTATTCATGGAAATGACTGTAGAACTTGGTCGTACAAAAAAACAAATCCGTGACATACTTGGAATGGGAGAAGGAACAATTATTGAGCTTGATAAACTTGCTGGTGAACCTGTAGATATTCTTGTAAATCATAAAGCAATTGCTAAAGGAGAAGTTGTTGTAATTGATGAAAACTTCGGTGTTCGTGTTACAGAAATTCTTTCTCCATTAGAACGTGTTTCTGATTTGCATTAAAAAATATTAACTTTTAATTGGGTGGGAAAAGGTTGAATTTAAAAAAAATTACATTTACTCTTTTATTAATATTATTTTCTTTTAATTTATATTCTCAAGAAAAACAAACTGTTGATTCTGTTAATCTTGAGCAAGGTCAAATTTTGACTGCTGATTCAAATCCTGAATCAAAATATGTTTTTACTGATATTCAGCCAGAGCAACAAAATTCTAGAGCCAATTCTGGTGCTTGGTCATTTATAAAAATTATTTTGATTTTAGCCATTGTCGTAGCTCTTATATATTTTGTAATGAATTATATGAAAAAATCTTTTATTGGTGATTCATCAAAAGAAGATTTATATTTAAGAAAAGTGGCATATTTAAATTTATCTCCTGGAAAATCTGTTCAAGTTGTAACACTTTTAGATAAATGTTATTTGCTTGGAGTATCTGAATCAAATATTAATTTAATATCTACAATCGAAGATAAAGAATTAATTGAAGCTATGAATCTAAACGCCGATAAAGCCTTAAAAACTAAGAAAGCAATGAATTTTAATGAAATTTTAGAAATGTTTATGCCATCTAAATCTACAAAAGTAACTGAAGCAACTCAAGATAATATTTATTCAGACAATTCTCAAAATTTAAATGATTTTGTAACTTCGCAGCGAAAAAGAATTAATCGAAATCGAAAAAAAGAGTAGTGCGATGAGTAATAGATTAAAAAAGGTTTCTTTTGTATTTATATTTTTGGTTTTTTCTCTTTCTTTTGATTTGTTTGCTCAACAAAGTTTTCCAGAAGGGGCAACTCAGGGAACAATGCAAATGAATGAAGATACTTCTCCTGTTCAAATTCCAAATGTTGATATAAATATTCGTGAACCAAAATCTGGTCAAGAAGTTGCTTTTTCTGTTCGATTGTTGATTATTTTAACAATTTTGACAATTGCACCTTCGTTGCTTTTGCTTATTACTTGTTTTTTGCGTTTTTCAATTGTATTAGATTTTATAAAAAGAGCATTGTCACTGCAGCAAGTTCCTCCAACTGCAATTTTAAATGGAATTGCTTTTTTTATGACTGTTTTTGTTATGTGGCCAACTTTTGAAACAATTTATAATAATGCTTATAAACCAATGGCTGATGGCAAAATTGGAATTGAAAAGGCTTATCATGAAGCTGAAACTCCTTTACGAATTTTTATGGCTGAACAAATGGATGGAAATTATGACTATATAAAATTATTTATGTCTATGGGAAAAATGGAGCAACCAAATGATTTGTCAGATGTTCCAACACATGTGTTAATACCAGCTTATATTCTTCATGAATTAACGGTAGCATTTAAAATTGGGATTTATCTGTATATTCCATTTATTGTAATCGATATGGTTGTTGCAAGTATCCTTATGTCAATGGGTATGATGATGCTTCCACCTGTTCAGATTTCAATGCCGTTTAAATTAATGTTATTTGTTCTTGTAGATGGCTGGGGACTTTTAATTCAATCATTATTTAATTCTGTTTTATAATTGGAGTAAAGTATGGAACTTGGTGAAGTAATAATGCTGATTAGAGAAGGTGTTATGCAAGTATTTATTCTTTGTGCTCCAGTTCTTGGTAGCGCCTTGATTATAGGTTTGGTTGTTGCAATTTTTCAAGCTACAACTTCAATACAAGAACAAACTTTAACTTTTTTGCCAAAATTAATAATTATTTTGTTGGTTATAGCGTTGCTTGGTGGATGGATGTTATCTACATTGTCAGATTATACAAAGGAGTTGTTTGCATATATTTCTAGAATTACCTAAAAATATGTGTTATTAGTCCATGTTGAATACCCTTTTTGCAAATGCTTCTGTTTTTCTCATTATAGCTGTTCGATGTTTTGCTTTTTTAATGTCTATGCCATTATTCTCATTAAAATCTGTAAGTACTATTGTAAAAGTTGCACTTTCTGGGTATATGGCATTTTTTATTTTGCCGAATGTTAATTTTAATGTTTATTCACAATTTTCAAGTTTTGAAACAACTATGAATATGTATTTTATTTTAGTATTAATTGGAGAAGCTCTAATTGGTATTATCATAGGAATGTTTGTTTCGATTATATTTTCAGCTTTTAGTACTGCAGGTCAATTTTTTGCATTTCAAATGGGCTTTAGTGCTTCAGAAGTTTATGATTCTTTTAGTCAAGTTGAAAATCCGTTAATGGGGCAATATTTAAATTTAATTGCTATGTTGATTTTTTTACAAACAGGTGCTTTTCAAGTTTTATTTTTTGATGGTCTAAAAGAAAGTTTTTCTTCCTTGAGTGCATATTCACTAATTGAAGGAAATCAACCACTGGTAAAAATGTTGATAAAAGGTCTTTCAAAATTATTTTCTAATGCTCTTGTTATTTCAATTCCGTTGATGGGAAGTTTGATGTTAGTTTCTATTTGTATGGGAATTTTATCTAAAGCTGCTCCTCAGATGAACTTATTATCAGAAGGTTTCCCGATAATGATTTTATTATCTTTTTTCATATTGACTGCATTACTGCCATCATTGTGCGATTTTTTTGTAAGAGCTTTTTATTCAGGTTTTTCAGTTATAGAAAAATTATTTTTATCTTTTGGAGGTAAGCAAATATGAATTTTTCACAAATTGATTTGCAATGGTTTGCTGCCGAAGATGAAGGTAGAACTGAAGAACCTAGTCAAATTAAACTTGATAAAGCAAGAAAAGAAGGTCGTGTTGCAAAAAGTCAAGAATTAAATAGTGCAATTTCTCTTTTATTAGCAACTCTTGCACTTGTTTTTTTAGCTAAGTGGATTTTTAATCAAGTTATTCAAATGTGTTATTTCTTTTTTTCAAGAGCGGGAACAGAGAATTTTTTTAATTATTCTAATCTTGTTGCTTTTTATAATTATTTTATAAAAATAGTTTTACCAATTGCTGTAGTTGGATTAATAGGTGCAATTTTGGGAAATATTATTCAAAACAGAGGATTTATTTTTAGTTTAAAACCTATTCAACCTAAATTTTCAAATATTGTTCCAAATTTTGCTCAGTATTTTAAGAAAACAATTTTTTCAAAACAAGGATTGTTTAATGTATTTAAATCAATTTTAAAAGTTGCAGTTATTTCGGTTGTATGTTTTAATATTATTAAAGGAGATTTGTCTGTTATATTGACATTTGTTCAAGAACGCGGAGAAATTTCTTCTTGTATTGTTCAAATTGCAAAAATGGCATCTAAACTTTTAATTTTTGCTGCAATATTTTTTTTGGTATTATCAATTCCTGATTATTTTATTCAACGACATGTTTTTATGGAACAGATGAAAATGACTAAACAAGAAGTAAAACAGGAATATAAAGAAATGGAGGGGGATCCTGAAGTTAAAGCTCATCTTGAACGAGCAAAACAAGAACTTCTTAGACAAAATATTCCTAAAATGGTTAAAGAAAGTGATGTTGTAATTACAAACCCAACTCACTTTGCAGTTGCATTAAAATATGATCCTACAATTCCAAATAGTGCTCCGCAAGTTAATGCAAAAGGCGAAGATGAATTGGCACAAACTATAAAACGAATTGCAAAAGAAAATGATATTCCAATGGTTGAAAATCGACCATTGGCTCGTGGACTCTATGCAGAAACAAAAGTTGGTGATATAATACCAGAAGTGTATTTTAGAGCAATTTCTGTTATTTATGCTCAACTAAAAAAATTTAATAAATCTTAGACTTTTTTATTTGCGGGTGGGGACTTATGGCAGATGAAAATAAAAAAAATATAAGTGGAATTCTCAAAGATAATATTATACCGATTGGTGCTATTTTTATTATCTTGATGTTCATTTTTCCTTTGCCGACTGTTCTCTTAGATTTATTTATGGCATTGAATTTATTAATTTCAATAGTCATCTTACTTATTGTAATTTATACACCAAAGTCTAGTAACTTTACAGCTTTTCCTCGTGTTATTCTTTTGATTACTTTATTTGGACTAGGATTAAATGTTTCTTCAACTCGTTTAATTTTACGCGATGGTAAGCAGTTCAATGGAAATATGATTAAGACTTTTAGTACTTTTGTTGTCGGAAATGCAGAAGGATTAACTGGTCTTGTAATTGGGCTTGTAATTTTTATTATTTTAATTGTTATTCAAGTTTTAGTAATTACAAAAGGTGCAACTCGTGTTTCTGAAGTTGCAGCTCGCTTTGCATTAGATTCTATGGCTCAGAAAAATTTTGCTGTAGATGCTGAATTAAATTCAGGAGCAATTACTGAAGAACAAGCTCAACAAAAGCGTGCAGAAATTAGACGAGAAAGTGATTTTTATTCTGCAATGGACGGTTCGAGTAAATTTGTTTCTGGAAATGTTACTGCAGGAATTTTTATTACAATTGTTAATTTAGTAGCTGGAATTGTTACAGGAATTGTTTTTAGACATGAAACAGATGTTTTTGATACATATTGTCGACTTACAATCGGAGATGGTTTATTAAGTCAGATTCCTTCGTTATTACTTTCATTTTCAACTGGTTTAATTGTTACAGGAAGTAATTCTGAAGAAATTCTTTCTAATGAAATTAAGAAAAATTTTTCAATCAGTGGAAAAGTTTACATTATTGCTGGATTAGCAATTGTTTTGATGGGATTTATTCCTGGAATGCCATGGTATTTATTAATGCCACTTGGTGGGCTAACTGTATTATGTGGTTACCGAATGTTAAAGAACGAAGAAATTTCTTTTAAAAATAAATTAGAAGAAGAAGTTAAAAAGAAAAGTTCTTCACACACTGGAGGCAGCCCTAGCGAAATAAGTCCTATCGTTCCTTTGGATCCGCTTTCTCTTGAATTAGGTTATGCATTGCTTTCTCTTGTTGATGAAGAAAAAGGTGCAGAGCTTGTAGAGCGAATTACAAAAATTCGTCGAGAATCTGCATTAGATTTAGGTTTGGTTATTCCTCCAATTAGAATTATTGATAATTTGACTCTTAATCCTACTGAATATTCATTCAAAATTAAAGGAATTGAAAAAGGACGTAGTAATTTAAAACTTGGATATTACATGTGTTTGGATACTGGTAGCGTAATAAATACTATGAAAGGAGAAGAAACTCGCGATCCATCTTTTGGAATTCCTGCAATTTGGCTTCCTGATGAACAACGTCAAGAAGCTGAAAATAATGGATATGTTGCTGTTGATCCACCAACGATAATTGCAACGCATATGACAGAAATTATTAAATCCAATGCTGCTGAAATTCTTGGGCTCAAAGAAGTTGGTCAAATTATTAATACAATTCGTGAAAAGAATAAAGAAGTTGTCGAAGCTGTTATGGATACTGCAAAGTTTTCTATTGGACAAATTCATCTTGTTTTGCAAAATCTTTTACGCGAAAAAGTTTCAATACGCAATATTGAACTTATTTTAGAAACCCTTGCAAATTTTGGGCCATCAATGGGTTCTTGGTTTTTAACAGAAAAAGTTCGTAGAGCATTAGGACTTCAGATTTGTTTACAATATGCTGATGAAAATAAAGTTTTGCATGTATTAAGACTTTCTGATGAATGGGCTCAAAAATTAATCGATAGACAAGTTCTTCCAAATGATGGAGCAAAACCATTTGTTGCTTTTGATCCTGTTGATGGGCGAGCTTGGATTTCGTCTGTGAGTAGTGCTTTTGCAGCAATGCAAGAAAATAATTATCAACCTATTGTTATTTGTTCACCAGATGTTCGTATTCTTGTAAAAAGTGCAACAGAAAGAGAAATGCCTGGACTTGTCGTACTTTCTGTTGATGAAATAATGGCTTGTGGTAATTCAATATCAGTAGAAGTTGTTGGAATAATTAATAAAGAATGAGGTTAGGATTTTTTGATGGAAAAGTTTGATTATGGCAATTTGCCTATTTATACAATTACAGAATCCTCTTTTGAAGAATGTAAAAGAAAATTATATGAGCAATATTTTGATAATTACAAAATTATTGATCGTAAGACAATTTGTAAAGCTGGATTTTTAGGTATTGGTCAAAAAGAGTTTGTCGAAGTAAAATATATTATTGCTTCGCGTGAACAAAAAACAAAACAATTTGATAAATTTGAACAGAACAAAGAAGAATTATTAAAACAATTAACAACTTCTAGTTCAACAACAAAACAAATGGCTAAGTTAGAAGAAAAATTTGATTCAATGTACGAATTGTTGGAGGAAAAATTTTCTTCACTTGCAAAATCTTCAGAAACTCCTCATGAAACAATTTTAAGAATTCATGAACTTCTTGAAGAAAACGAGTTTACAAAAGAGTATATTAAAAATATTGAAGATAAAATTCGTAGTGAATTTTCGTTAGAAGAACTTGATGATTTTGATAAGGTCGAAAAGAAAGTTGTTGATTGGATTGGTGAGTCAATTTTGGTAATGAAGAAAAAACCTTATCGACCACCTCATGTAATTGTAATAGTTGGACCTACTGGAGTTGGTAAGACAACTACCATTGCAAAAATTGCTGCCCAACAAATTGTAAAAGCTGATAAAGAAGGTTTAGAGCGTCCTTCTTTGAGATTAATTTGTGCTGATAGAACAAGAGTTGCAGCTGAAGATCAATTGATTAAATACGCTGAAACATTAAATATTCCAGTTGATTGTGCAAAAAGTACAGAAGATATTAAAACGATTTATCGTAACTATAAAGAAACTACAGATATTATTTTAATAGATACAAGTGGATATAGTCCTAATGATTCAGAAAATATCGCACGCTTAAAAAGAACGCTTTCTACAGACGGAATAAAACTTGATATTTATCTTGCAATTAATGCTTCTACAAAATCAAGAGACATAAAGAATATTATTCAGAATTTTGAACCTTTTGGATTTAATTCTATTATTGTTACAAAATGTGATGAAACTACTCAATATGGAAATATTATTAGCATCTTAAGTGAAAAACAAAAATCAATTTCATTTTTAACATTTGGACAATCAGTAGTAAATGATATTTCCCGTGCAGATGTAATTTATTTTTTAATTAGACTAAACGGGTTTACAATAGATAGACTTCATATCGAAGATAAATTTGGAGAATAATTATGGAAGAACAATTAGAAGAATTAAAACAGGCTGTTAACCACAAAACTCGAATTATTGCTATTACAAGTGGAAAAGGTGGAGTTGGAAAAACTAATATTGCAGTTAATATGGCAATAGCTTATGCCCAACTTGGAAAAAAAGTTATCTTAATTGATGGTGATTTAGGAATGGCTAATGTAAATGTATTACTAAATGTCGTTCCAAAATATAATCTTTTACAAGTGATTAATAAACAAAAAAAAATGTCTGAAATTATTCTTGATACTGAATTTGGAATAAAATTTATTGCAGGTGCAAATGGCTTTTCTAAAATTGCAAATTTAAGTGTAGAAGAGCTTGAATATTTTGCAAAACAATTTAGTTCTCTTGGTAATGCTGATATTATTATTATTGATACAGGTGCAGGAATTGCAAATAATGTTTTACAGTTTGTTGCTGCAGCAGATGAAGTTTATGTTGTTACAACTCCTGAGCCAACTGCAATTACTGATGCTTATGGAATTATAAAAATTATTACTACTGAGTTAATGGA
>JAZUSR010000142.1:0-4723 GCA_045606765.1 Treponema sp. | reverse complement strand
CAACGCTTCGTTTTTTTTTGTGAACAATCCTAAGCGACGAAAATCGCGTACTACCGCTTTCTTGCATCGCCCTAAAGTTTAATAACTAATAGAAAGCAAGCTCGACTTGCTTTCTATTAGTTTCCAATTTATTCAACCGCTTCTATGTACAAGCCATAAAGGTTAATACCATAAATTTATTCTTTTTTCTGTCAATTCTTTTTCAAAGGTTTTAATTAATTTTACTTTTTTTAGATTTCCATCATATTCGAAGAAACGAACTTCTCCATTGTTGTATTCGGAAAATACGAAAACATTTTTACCCGTACATCCAAAATAATAAATTGAGGATGAGATTTCTTGAAGATTATTTCCATCATAATCAGATATATACAAAGAAATATTATCTTTGCTATCAAGAGTTTTATCATTGTTTGTATCGTTTTTTATTACTGCATATATATTAAAATCGTGATCATTTATATCATAAGGATAAGCAGAAACTGGTGGATCTATTTGAAGAGATTGAGAATTTTTTAATTGATGTTTATAAATAAATACTTTTGAAGTAAACAGACTTTTTTCATCACCATTTTTTTCAAAAACAAAATTAATAAGTTGTTGCGATGATCTCATTGATTGTCCTATTGCATTTGAAATTTCTAGATTTAAGGATTCAGACATAATCAGTTCTTCTGATTGTATTGCTGAAGAAGAAACAGAAAAAATATATACGTCATCAATTTTTTTATAGAAATCAATCGATTCCTTAATTCCTGCAACTTCTTTTTCATTATTTGAATCAACAATTTTTATTTGAGCTGTTTTAGGTTGTTTTCGCGGAATAATTTTTTTTATTGTTTGGACAGAAAAAGAAATAATTATTGCAACAGCTATAATCAATATTAAAATACTATTAATTTTTTTTATAGTTTCAAAATTTAATTTTTTCATTATTCCCCTTTTGCGCCCCAATAGGGCGTCCGTGTAACAACTGGTTGTACCGCAGCGGGCTCGACCCGCTGTCGGCTACGAACCTTTGTTATGACAAATATATATCTTATACAGAATTAGATTCCATAAATATTTTTTTATGAATATTTCTGTACAATCATTTGAAGCGTATGCTTCTATTATTATACTTTTTCTAAGCGGCGTAAAGCCGCGTTCTACCGCTTCTTCGCGTAAACCCTAAAGTTCAATTTAATTTTAGAAAGCAAGCTTGCCTTGCTGATAGCCTCATACATGCTTTTTACATATTGTCCTTCTTCGTTAGCTTCTTTCATGTCCAGATTGCTGCTTTGACTTGCAACATTTTCAGCAGATTTTCCTAAACGGCTGTAAAAATCTGCAAGATCTTCATCACCATAAAAAAGGTCATCATTTGTGCCGGCACTTGCTGTAGAAGCTTCAGATTAAAAAGAGTTTGCATCAAGTTCATCAACTGCCTTTAAAACAGCTTTAGAATTTGATGCAACAACATTATAATCCTTTGAATTGATATTTTTCTTTAAATCTCCAAGCGGATCAACTTTCATAAGTTTCATCATGGCTTTTGACTGTTCATCCAATTCACTTTCTGCTTTTAAAATAACAGCACATTGTAAAATCATTGAATACTTTTCTATGCTGTTTGGATTTGAAATTCCATATTTTTGAAGTATGCTTTCAGCCTTTTGTTTTTCACTTACTGCTACTGTGAAAGAGTCATTCGTATCTATTCCAATTTTTTCGAATTCTTTTTGAATGGAAACACAATTCTTTGCCCAGTTTTTTACATCACTATCAGTCAATCCGACAGATTTCACATTCTGAGCGTACAGACTGAATGCCATTAACAATGATACTACCAACGAAAAGATTTTTTTCATAACTTTCTCCTTGCGCCTCAAGTAGAGGGCGTCTACCTAACAGTGAGTTAAACCGCACGCGGCTTGACCGCGTGTCGGCTTTGAACTTTTGTTAGGCTGAAATATTTCTTACAGATTCTACATTTCTTTCTATATTTATGAAACTAAAATCCGTATATTTTTAGAAGCAACGCTCCTATTTTGCAAATCCTAAGCGACGAAAGTCGCATACAACCGCTTCCTCGTTATCACCCTAAAGTTCAATTAATTTTATAATCGGGCTTGACCCGATTATAAAATATTCCATATTGTAATTTAAATCATTTTTTGTTCTCATATTTTTGAATCAGTTTAATATTGTACCTATCAATATCAGTCAGTAAAGAGTCGCTGAAATTTGGATTTTCTTTATACCAAGTATAACAATTCCAAAGCGACTGCAAACCCACACTTTTGAATGTTCGTCCATGTCTTGCATAGATTGCATTCCTCATAATTCGAAGCTGACCTCCTGTTAAATTTTCTAAACTATATTCATTCAATATCCCATCTAATAAGGAAAAATCAAGACCATCGTAATCAAAATAGTTTTCTAAAATCATGCATTCTTCAGGGGAAACATATTCTTCCTCTAATTCATACTCTTCTGTATTCTTGTTGTAAGCATAAAAGGAATAGTAATATTGATTTCCGCTCTCAGTTTTGTCGGAATGCCAATTCGGTCCACCAGGAACTTCTATATAATTGTTCGCATTGTTATAATATAAAAATCCACGTTTTCCATTCTTTATGCAAAAAATGAAATTTAACTCTTCAAAATATGCTACTTCGTTTTCAAAATATACTTTATGCTCATCATTCCTTGAATCCCAATCCCTTGTATCATATGTTGGATAATATCTATCAATTCCTTCTATAGAGATACCTAGTGTTCTTCCCGTAACCCAGAAACTAAAAATATCTGGTTTCCCATCGAAATTGAAATCTGCAATATAAGCATCATAGTTTCCAAGCTTCTTATTTATAAGCTGAGGCAATTTGTTTGGTGCCCATTCTGTTTTATCGTTATTAACTGCATCGCAAAACATTTCATAAAGGTATGTATTTCCATCTGAAAAATAAGCATGATCCCAATAGTACTCCGATTTATGGAAAGCAATATACAGTAACTCTGTTACCTTGAAAAGGTGACGCAACTCACGCTCATAATTAGATTTCATTTCTTTTGTAACATATAAATATATTGGAGAATTTTCATCTATTTCCACTATTGAATTTTCATTGTCATTTGATTTTTCAATTTGCTGTGCATAACATGATAACGCAAATAAAAAGAATAGTTTAACTAAAAAACTTTTCTTCATTCTATACCTCCAAGCGCCTCAAGTAGAGGGCGTCTACATAACATAATTTCTCCGTATCTCACATAAGAATTTAATACGGAAGTTTTGTCTGTATAAAGTCTTTATACAATCTGCTAATTCAAAATTTTATCACAAAATTGAGAAAAAAGAAATGATTTTATAATGATACATATAAAATTAATCTAAAAATACACGGCTCTAGATACACCACTTAGAGCCTGTTCAATACTGAACGAAAAATCCTTTACAAGATAACTAGCTAAATCTCGTGTTGTACATTCTATCTGATATTCAACATCATTCATTGCAAAGTCCTTTGTTTTATCAAGCTAACTAATCTGCATTTTTTAATCATTTTAGAATCAAATTTGTTTTATATATTTTTAAAATAATTCTGGATTATGTTCCTTCAAAACTGGAATTTTCCTTTCAGTTACCTTATCCTCGTTTGAAAGTACCGAACCTAATAACGGACTTGAATTATCAATACTATTTGGAATAATACCATTCCAAGTTGCATAGCAATATGCACAATTGTGACGGCATGTATTGTATGAACCGATATCAACACTTGTTACACATCCACATTCTTTTCTTTGAGTTTTGTCTTTTTTAAATATGAAATTTCTTTGACAAATTCGATTAATCAATTCTCCATCTATACAATGACCATGGGGAATATCAATATCATCGAAATCTATTGTTTCTGAACAAGATTCTATTTTAAGATTATGTTTTTCTGCGATTTGTTTTAAGGCAATTCCTAGTTTTCTCATTTCTTCTTGTGACAGCTCTGTAATCTCATTTTCTTGTAAACGAGTTTTGATTTTGGAATAACAATCTACAAAACTAATTATTACCTTTTCTGTATATGCTGAAAGTTTTTCAGCAATATATTCAAAATATTTTATGTGATAATCGAAGTTATATTTTTTATTCAAAATAATGGGGTCATAGCGCCAAATAACTTTCTCTTTTCCAATTTGATTTGAAAGTTTTTGAAATTTTTCAATTATTTCTGTTTTTCTTGAAACAGATTTTTCAATATCTTGTGCATAAGAGGTAATAGTAAATTGAAAATAATAATTGAAACCCTTTTCATCAAGTTTTGGAAGATTTTCGATGAAAGAAAAGGAAGGATTTTTTGTCCAAAAAACAAGGCATTCTGCATTCTGAGGAGTTACTGTAACTTTTGAAACTTGATGAATATTCATAGGATTTCGAACCATAAAATATCCGTCTTCAATTCTGTTATAGAACCATTCTGAGAAAAATGCTGGAATATCTGTTCTTCTTGAAATGCTGATAATCATTTTTCACAATTTGAGTTTTTCCTACATGAACATTTACAAGATTCAAATGTATTTATTCTATCCCTTTCCATTTTTTCGCACAAAGACAACATTTGTTCTACTACTTCTACAATTTTTTTTGTTCAGCAACTGAAAACATTACTTAATAGGCGTTAAAGTATAAATCGTCAGGACACATGTCTTGACCATCAAGCCATTCGATATTATATCCGATTCC
>JAZUSR010000141.1:0-7582 GCA_045606765.1 Treponema sp. | reverse complement strand
GTTGCTTATTTAATGATTTCTGATATTTTAAAATATCAAGATTACACACCTTACGAAGCGTGTACAGTTTTGAACATAAAAGGATTTTCTAAATTTAAAGCAGTAACTTTTCCTTATTTAAGAAAACCTTTAATTTCAGTTTTCTTTGCCACTTTTACAATGATTGTAACAGATTATGGTGTTCCATTGATGATTGGTGGAAAATACATGACTTTGCCAGTTATGATGTATCAAGAAGTAATTGGAATGTTGGATTTTGCAAAAGGTGCAACAATTGGAACAATCTTTTTAATTCCTGCAGTAATTGCTTTTGTGCTTGATCTTGTAAATAAAGATAAAGCGGGTTCATCTTTTACAAAAAAATCATTTCCTTCTGTTGTTTCAAAACCAGTTTTAGGATTTTCTTACGTTTTTTGTTTAATTACAATCATTTTTGTGTTACTTCCAATTTTATCTTTTATAATTTTAAGTGTTGTAAAAAAATATCCAATCAATATGAGTTTTACTTTTAGTCATATCTTGAAGACATTGAACACAGGTGGACTAAATTATCTTGGAAACTCATTAATTATTGCGCTTTTAACTTCTGTAATTGGAACAATTTGTTCTTTTGGTGCTGGATATTTTTCTTCACGTTCTGGTGGAAAAACATCTAAATTTTTGCACTTAATGTCAATTACAACAATTGCAATTCCAGGTCTTGTTTTAGGTTTATCTTATATGCTTTTCTTTAAGGGAACTTTTATTTATGGAACATTTGCAATTTTGATTTTAGTAAATATAATGCACTTTTTCTCTTCTCCGTATTTGATGGCATATAATTCATTTTCTAAAATCAATTTGAATTTGGAATCTGTAGCACAGACTTTAGGAATAAGTAAAACATTGTTAGTTCGGGACGTTCTGCTTCCACAAATGAAATCGACAATTTTAGAAATGTTTTCATACTTTTTTGTAAACTCAATGATGACAATTTCGGCAGTTTCATTCTTGGCAACAGCACAAAATAAACCATTGTCATTAATGATTAATTTATTCCAGGCACAAATGATTGTTGAAGGTGCAGCATTTGTTTCTTTAACAATTTTGACAGTAAATATTTTGATGAAATTTATAATTTATTTATTAAACAAAAAATTACAAAAATAAAATTGGAGAATACAATGTTATTATTCAAAGAGTTTGAAATTTTAAGAATTGCGGAATCTTCAAAAGAAAAACTTTCCCAAAGAGAATTTGCAAAAGAAACTGGACTTTCTGTAGGAACTGTAAACACAACACTTACAACTTTGGAAGAAAAAGGTTTTATTAAAGACGGCTTAATTACAAAAGAAGGGATTGAAGCTCTGGAACCATACAGAGTAAAACGTGCAATTTTTATTGCCGCAGGATTTGGTTCAAGAATGGTTCCAATTACATTAAACACACCAAAACCATTAGTACGAGTTCACGGGGAGAGAATTATTGATTCAATTTTGGATGCTGTAGTTGCTGCTGGAATTGAAGAAATTTATCTTGTTCGAGGATATTTATCTGAACAATTTGACCAGCTTTTGTACAAGTATCCAAATATCAAATTTATTGAAAACCCTGCATACAACGAAGCAAATAATATTTCTTCTGCAATGTGCGTGCGATATTTGTTGAACAACGCTTATGTTTGCGAAGGTGATATTTTGCTTCATAACCCAAAAATTATTCAAAAATATCAATATAAATCAAACTATTGTGGAATAAAATGCGATAGAACTGACGATTGGTGTTTGTTTGAAAATAAAGGTCGAATTACAGGCTATGCTGTTGGTGGAGAAAATTGTCATCAAATGATGGGAATTTCTTATTGGACAGAAGAAGATGGCAGAAAACTTGGTGATTGTATTAAAAAAGTTTATGAAATGCCAGGTGGAAAAGAACGTTACTGGGATCAAGTTGCATTGGGATATTATGTTGAAGATTTTGATATTTCAATTCGAGAATGTTCTTTTGATGATTTTATTGAAATTGATACCTTTAATGAATTAAAGGCTATTGATAAAATTTATGATGTATAATTTTTCAAATTTAAGGAGATAGTAAAAGTTATGAAAAATTTAAAAAAAGCATTTTTAGTATTTGGTATTATTTTTTCGTTGGCAATTTTAGGTTGTAGTAAAAATAATAACACCATCGTAATTTATTCTTGTGGGGAAGATTACCGCAACGAATATTATCTAGCAGAATTACAAAAACAATTCCCAGAAATTAATTTTGTATTAGATTACCAAGGAAGTGGTCCTGCAGCTGCAAAATTAAAAGCAGAAGGATTAAAGACAGAAGGCGATATTCTTTTATCTTGGGATTACACATATTTTGACATGCTTACAGATTATCTTGCAGATATGTCTTATTTTGATTATTCAATTTATCTTGATGATATGTTAGTTCCTTCAAAAAAATATGTTGGAGAATACAGAAACTCTGGAGCAGTTGTAATCAACACAGAATTATTAAAAGAAAAAGGTTTAGCTGAACCAACTTCTTATCAGGATTTAATCAAACCAGAATTTAAAGGTTTACTTTCTATGCCAAATCCAAAAAGTTCTGGAACAGGATATATGTTCTTAAGAAATTTAACAAACGCTTGGGGTGAAGATAAAGCATTTGAATATTTTGACAAATTTGCAGAAAACATTGTTCAATTTACATCATCAGGTTCAGGTCCAATGAATGCCCTTGTTCAAAAAGAAGCCGCAGTTGCTTTGGGAATGACAGGTCAAGCTGTTACAATGCTTAACGAAGGCGCTCCATTTAAGATTGTCTTTTTTGAAGAAGGTGCACCTTGTTCACTTTACGGACACGCAATCACAAAAAAAGCTGAATCAAGAGCCGACTATGACAAAGTAAAAGAAGTTTTTGATTACCTTGTAAAAGTTGTAACTCCAGCTTGTGATGCATTATATTTCCCAGAACAAGTTTTTGTAGACAAAGTATTCACATTGCCAAACTATCCTACAGATATTCCTTACGGAGATATGTCAAACAATACAACAGAAGAAAAAACTAGGTTGTTAGGAAAGTGGAAGTATTAGTTATAGATTAGTTTAATTTTCGGGTCAGGCTGTCCAAGAATCTTTTTGGATAGCCTTTTATTATGGGCTCGTGAGCCCATAAAATAAAAAAACAGTCCAGTGGACTATTTTTTTATTAATTATCCATCAACAAATTGTAGCGCTCTAGCCAGGTGAGCTACAGCCCCGATAATTTTATTATATCACATTTTTCTTATTGTATTAGCTTTAAGACTTCAGGAATATCATTTTTTAGGGTCTCAAAGACAATTGTTAAATCAACATTTCCGTAGTCATGTACAATTCTATTTCTTAATCCGTAAATATCAGTCCACGGAATTTGATTATGATTAGTTTTATATTCATCTGATAAATTTTTTGAATCTTCAGAAATTTGTACTAAGCTAAATGACATTGCCTTTTGCAAAATCTCGTCTTTATTAAAATCATCCTTGCCTATTTTGACATATGAATACAAATAAAGTTTAAGTGTTCTTTTATTTTTGAAATATAGTATTCATCATTTTTTATGTTATCTATAAATTTTTATCCCATCCCTTAAAATTTCATTTAATAAATCCATATTTTCTTTTAACTGATTGATATCTAAAACATCTACTTTTTTCTGCAACGTTAACTAGAGATCTATAAGTTCCATATTCGGGAGAGTTTTCGCGCACCTGCAAATCAGAAAAATCAATCTGCTTTAAAATATACAAATCTTCCACATGACAATTATACAGTTTAAACAAAATATCAAAGTTTTCGATACAAGGAATATTCTTACATTTTTCATTTTCCCAGGCATAAATTGCAACAGGACTATACAAGTTCGTCAAGGCACGCTTCGCTTAAAGCCTTGACAAACTTGTTTGCCAGCTTCCGCTGTCATCAAATCCAAATATTTCCTGCAGATGGTTTAATTGAATATGAATATTCCATACGCACATTATAAAAGGAATCTGCAGAAAGAAACAGTAAACTGTTAGTTTAAAATTAGAAGCCTACTGTCGGGTTTTAGTCCGATAGTCTCAGCATTTTAACAAAAAATGTAGTTTTCTGAAATTTACTGAAATTTTTGAATTGAAAAAATATGTAAAACGGTGCTAAATTGTGCATATTGTGTCATGCTGAAACATGTGAAAAGGTTTTGAGAGCTTTTCCAAGCCCCCTCAAAGCCTAACGGTATTCACTAAACAAAGTAAGCAACGGTAGTTACGAACAAATCCGTGTGGTCATATACCGCTTTGCTCAAGGCATTTGCTCACCTTTGTACCCGTTTTATATACATTGTAAAACGGGAAGCCGCGTGGCACTCTTTTTGTTCAAGTTTTTCAAAAATTATAAAACCTAAATCCTCGTGGCACTTCTTTTCTCTCCCGACTGATACAAGCATATCGTGGCATAATTTTTTTCAACTTTTTTTTCAACATTTTTTTTATAACTTTTTCATTTTTTTTCTTTTATTTGAAATTATTTTTACAATCTTTCATATGTATATAATAAGAGATTTTTCTCACCTTCACCAACTCAAAAAAATAGAGGCTATGAAAAAAAATGACATTCAAACCAGTTGAACGGATACACAAAACAGACAGACTACGGTAAAAAACACTTTTTCGGAACTGCTGAGATAAGCCAGATGTTTGAAAGTACGACCCCGGAACTGCTTCGTAAGATTGCAGGAGTTATTGCAGAACACGGCTGTAAAGATGTAAAAGAATGGATGCAGAAAAGCCTATGGTACCGGGAGTTTGAACTGGGCCGGGAAGCGAAAAGACAGCTGAAGATGGAGATGGAATGGGAGAGATAAAATATATTTACTTATAACGCTGGGATTCGTTTGAGATGCCAGCGTTTTTTTTTCAAAATGGGGGACATGTTTATTTCTTGAGAAATCGTGAGATTTTCTGCACAGAAGCAAAAATATATGTTATAATAAATTTATATGAATACAGACTATAAAAAATTATGGATTCTGCTGATTGAAAAAGGGATAAAGAACAAATTCGATTTAATTCCTTTGGCGGTATTTCCACAAACGTTCTTGCCAAAATGAATAAAGGTGAATATGTCTCTATGGAAAGCCTGCATAAAATTTGCAGGGCCTTAAAATGTGACATTGGTGATATTGTTACTTTTGAAGAAAAATAAATACAGTGTCGCTGAATGACACTATTATGTGATAGAATATTTTAGAAGGTTTTAGATAATGGCAAAATTAAAGATTAGAAACTTTGGTCCGATTCAGACCGGATTTTCAGAAAACGACGGCTTTTTAGAGATTTCTCCTGTAACAGTAATCTGTGGAAATCAGGCAACAGGTAAGAGTACAATTGCTAAGCTTTATTCTACTTGTGCATGGCTTGAAAAAAAAGTTGATTCAGGAGAGTTTCCCAAGAAAATAACTAAAACATCTTTTAAAGAGTTGCTTGCTTATCATAAAATTGACTGCTATATAAAGAAAGAAACAGAAATTCTATACATCGGAGAAGCCTGCAAAATTACTTATCAGGATTCAAAAATAAGTATTGATTCAATCAAAGATGCAGATTATATACGCCCAAAAATTGTATATATTCCAGCCGAAAGAAACTTTTGTACAGCAATAGAAAATGCAAGTTCCTTAAAAGGTCTGGCAAAAGATACTTTTGATTTCCTTTCTGATTATATGATAGCGGCAAATAGTCTTAAGAATTCAAAGTACAAATTACCATTAAATGGCTATGAATTCAGATATGACTCAAAAACAAATACTTCTTATGTTGCAGATGATGCCAAAGATTATGAAATTGACATTGTAAATGCTTCAAGCGGTTTACAGTCGCTTTCTCCAATGGCTTTGACAAGTGCATATTATTCTCAGTTTATTGCAGATGATAAGACTTCTAATACAGAGTTTTCTTTTGATCAAGAAAGGCGCTGGAAAGAAGGAATGAATAAAATCGGTAATCAATACAATATACCAGAAAATAGTCTTCAATTTTTAAGTGACGTTCTAGCACAGTACAAAAACAAAACAGAAGGTGTTGTTAAACTTGAAACAGAACGTGACAAGACCATTTATAAATGGCTTATTAGAATTATCAATTCTCGTTTTATAAATGTAGTAGAGGAACCAGAACAAAACCTATACCCTGAATCTCAGGCGGAAGTTTTATATTACCTTTTACAATGTTTTAACACACAAAGTTATAACACTACAGAAAAGATTGAAAACAAACTTCTTATCACAACACACAGTCCATACATTCTTGCTTACCTTACTCAGAGTGCAAAAGCAGCGGAATTGTTAGCAAAGGGCGTTCCAGAAAAAGAAATAGGAAAAATTATTCCAGTAAAAGCAGCTGTGCCAGGAGAAATGATTCATATTTATGAAACAAAAGCAAATGGTTCTATCAAACTTCTTGAACCGTATGAAAATCTTCCTTCTGATGACAACGAACTTAACAAAGCATTGGAAGAACAGAACGACAGTTTCTCAGATCTTCTTGAACTGGAGGCTAAGTTTTGCAAGTAAATTTTTACGACTATGCCACAACAGTAAACAAAGTAAAAGAATTTGGACTTGTTGATCCAGACGATAAAGAAGGAAAAAAGCCAGCTTTTGTAAGTTATGACAAAAATACAGATAAATGGAATGCAAAAGTAGAATGTAATAACCGCACAGATTATTCCTTTATTGCAGTAGATAATAATGTTCCTCTTACAATAGAAATCAATGGTAAAGATGAAACTGCAAGTTCCTGTGATGCTATGCTATATACTCCAAAAACAGTTTGCTTTATTGAATTGAAAGCTGATAAAAAAGGAAATGACTGGCTTAATCACGGAATTGAACAACTCACAAATACAATCAACTTTTTTGCTGATGAACTGGATAAGTACGAAAACAAAAGAGCTTATCTTTGCAATTCCAGAAGACCATTCGTCCCATCAATTCATAAAATTGCTCAGCAGCAGTTTATGCAGAAAAATAAGATTGTGCTTCGTATTAAGACGGAGATTGAAGAGTTAAAGTAGAAGGTTATATCTATGAGCAAGAACTACAATGAAAAAACACGCGTTCAAATGCCTGCAATGGTTCATCTTCTACGATTGGAATATAAATATATTGGTAAAATGTACGAAGAAAATGCTGGAGAATCATATGATTCTGACACAAATATTTTGATTGATAAATTTCGTGCTGCATTTGAAAGATTAAATCCTGGAAAAGAAAAAAGTTGGCTTTCTGTTTTTGATGATATAAAAAAAGAATTAAACGATGATGATTTAGGAAAGCAATTTTATGAAAGGCTTACATCTGTTTCTCCATATAAATTAATTGATTTTGAAAATCCACAAAATAATGATTATTACTGTACAGCAGAATTTACTTGTAAAAATGGCGAAGATGAATTTAGGCCAGACATCACTCTTTTTATTAATGGACTTCCTTTGGTTTTTATTGAAGTAAAAAAGACAAACAATATTGGTGGAATGGTAGCAGAAGCAGACAGAATGACTTTTGATAGATTCCCAAACAAAAAGTT